>CALMAR010000245.1 GCA_937859855.1 uncultured Kineosporia sp. | reverse complement strand
CTGGACCAGATCCTGGCCAACCTGCTGTCCAACGCGGCCAAGTACGGCGGCGGCGCCACCCGGGTCACCGCGTCCGGGTCAGGTGGCACGGTCGAGATCAGGGTCGAGGACGACGGCCCCGGTGTCCCGGCGGAGTTCCACGACCAGCTGTTCGACCGGTTCGCCCGGGCGGCACCGACGGCGCGGACGGTGAAGGGAACCGGGCTGGGCCTGCACATCGTCCGCGAACTGGCCCGGGCCAACGGCGGCGAGGTCCGGCACGAGCCGGTGCCGCGCGGCTCGAGCTTCGTGCTGAGCCTGCCCGCGGTCTGAGCTCGACGTCGCGGGCCCTACCGGTCGACAGCGCGCGCGACGCGATCTCGGACCTGGCCACGACCGGTGCACGCCGCGGCATCCGTCGACCCGGCAGCCGGCCGGAGGCGAGGTAAGAGGTGATGTCGGCGGGTTTGCGATTGACAGCACTCCCGCACGGCGGTGGACTGTGCCACCGCTTGGCGACGCCGCCCCGGCCGTTGCCAGCCACATCGGTAGGCAGGGGTGGTCAGGTGGTCGCGGCAGCAGAAGTGGGCCTGCGTCTGGATCTCAGCGCGGTCGACATCCTCTTGCTGGTCCTCTACTTCGTCTGGGTGATCGGCATCGGCTTCGCGCTGCGCCGGGCGATGAAGTCCTCCACCGACTTCCTGCTGGCCGGGCGTTCCCTGCCCGCCTGGATCACCGGGTTGGCCTTCATCTCCGCGAACCTCGGCGCGGTCGAGATCTTCGGCCAGTCGGCCAACGGCGCGCAGTACGGCGCCGCGACGGTGCACTACTACTGGATCGGCGCCATCCCGGCGATGGTCTTCCTGGGCATCGTGATGATGCCCTTCTACTACGGGTCCAAGGTCCGCAGCGTCCCGGAGTACCTGCGGATGCGCTACGACCAGAAGGCGCACCTGCTCAACGCCCTCACCTTCGTGGCCGGGTCGCTGCTGATCGCGGGGGTGAACCTGTTCGCCCTGGCCACCGTGATCGAGGCCCTGCTGGGGCTGCCGCTGTGGCTGGCGATCATCGCCTCCGCGGCCTTCGTGCTCTCGTACATCCTGCTCGGCGGGCTGACCAGCGCCATCTACAACGAGGTGCTGCAGTTCTTCGTCATCCTCGCCGGCCTGATCCCGCTGACGGTCGTCGCGATCAAGAGTGCCGGCGGTCTCACCGAGTTGTGGACGAAGATCACGGCGGCCCAGGGAGACGTCTTCGTGCACCCGTGGGCCGGGACCGGCCCGGGAGGGGCGCAGGCCTTCGGTGACGTGTTCGGAATCGTTGCGGGGCTGGGCTTCTGCCTGTCCTTCGGGTACTGGACGACGAACTTCGCCGAGGTCCAGCGGGCGATGTCGGCGAAGAACGCGCACGCCGGAAGGATGACGCCGATCATCGGCGCATTTCCCAAGACGTTCATCCCGCTGGTCACCATCCTGCCGGGGATGGCGGCGGTGGTGCTGCTTCCCAACCTCGGCAAGGAGGGCAGCGGCGTCACGTACAACAACGTGATTCCGGCGCTGATCCAGCACTACCTGCCGCAGGGCGTGGTCGGGGTGGCGATCACCGGGCTGGTGGCGGCGTTCATGGCCGGGATGGCGGCGAACGTCTCCTCGTTCAACACCGTGTTCACCTACGACATCTGGCAGGACTACGTGCGGCCGGGCCGCTCCGACGCCTACTACCTGCGGGTCGGCAGGGTGGCCACCGTGGCCGGGGTCGTGATCGGCATCGGCACGTCGGCCATCGCCGCCAACTTCGAGAACATCTCCAACTACTTCCAGGTCCTCTTCAGCGCGCTGAACGTCCCGCTGTTCTGCGCGTTCATCATCGGGATGTTCTGGAAGCGGGCGTCCAAGAGCGCCGGCTTCTTCGGGATCCTGTCCGGAACAGTCGCCTCGATCACGCTGTACGTGCTGTACAAGACCGACGTCGTGTCGTTCCGCAGCGATCTGCACGAATCGATGTGGAGCGGGATCACCGCGTTCGTCTTCGGCGCCGGGGCGGTCGTGATCACGACCCTGGTGGAACGCAGACCCAAGTCGGACGACGAACTGCGCGGCCTCGTCTACGGGCTGACGTCCACCGACCTGGAGACCGACGTGACCTATCCCTGGTACAACTCGCCGGTGGCGATGGGTGGCATCGTGCTCGGGCTGTCCGTGATCTGGTACGTGCTGATCGAGGTGATCTGAGTGAGCCAGGGTTCGATCTCGCAGGAGGAACGCCGGGCGGCGCTGCTGGTGAAGCTGTTCGACCTGCGCTCGTTCATCGGCTCGCTCTTCCTGGTGTTCGGAGTGATCGTCACCATCGACGGCCTGTTCGCGGACCAGGCGGAGATCGACAAGGCTGCGGGAATCAACATCTCCCTGTGGACCGGTCTGGCCATGCTCGTGGTCGGCGCCGTCTTCATCGGGTGGCTGATGCTGGCGCCGCCGGCGGTGGAGCACCGCGAGCCGGGTGAGGAAGGAACGCTGGAGAAGGAGGCCGGGCACTGATCGGGGTCACTGCGCCTCCCGGTCCGAGATGCCCCCGCCGCTGGTAGGAGATTCAGCACCTGATGACCACGGGGGGTGCGGGAGTTCCGCGCGCAGCGGCCGGTGCGCAGCGTCCAGGTGATCCTGCAGTGCCGTGAACTGGTCCACGGTGAGGAACGAGGGATTGGCTGCCTGCGGCTGGCGGAACACCTCGGCCCCGGCAAGCCTGGGGTCGGCACGAAGTGTCGGGCGCCGGATCCAGCGAGCCGGGTCGTCGATGGTCAGGTCGACCGGTACCCGCCATCGCCCGTCCGCCGAGCCCGTCACCACGGGCCCGGTCAGCACCCCGCTGCCCCACACCCCGTACGGCAGCCGGCCACGGCTCCCGCTGGCCCAGAACACGACCCGTTGCCCGGCGTCCATCAACCGAGCCCGGTAACCGCGCTGGACGCACCAACTCTCGATGTGAGGATCACGCTCGAAACGCCCGAGCAGGTCCACCGCGTCTGCGTTGCCCTTGAGCAACCACGCTCCGAGCTGGTCGAGCCGGACCCGGCGATGCGTCGTGCCGGCTCGACGGATCCGGATCGGGCCCCTGACGTCGGTGGGGTCGACCACGTCGCCTCCTTGGGTGATCTCGACCTCTCCGGCCACCACCAGCCGGCGGGCCGCCGCCCGGACCGGCTCCATCAGCTCACGCCAGGCCTCGCCGCCGGTCGTGCGGGCGACCTCCGACGGGCAGATCGTGGCACCGGCGTCCCGTCGTGCCAGCAGGGCGAGGATCGCGCGCTCCAGCCCCTGGTTCGCATCCGGGCTCGGTTCGGCACCGGTCACGACGTCAGCGCCAGCACGACCCGTTCCCAACGGTCCCGGCGCTCGGCGTCGGACTGCTCCCACCAGGGGGTGCCTCGCTCCCCCAACCCGACCTTGACCCGCTGGACCCGGTCCCGCGCCGCACGCTCGGCCGCCGGATCACGGGCCCGCAGCGCCGCACCCACCGCTCGGCGGGCGCTCATCAGCTCATCACGCAGCACCTTGGACGCCTCCGGCGGCACAGCGGGGTCCGTCGCCCGCCAGCGACGACCGCGAACGATCACATAGCGACCGTCCGGCGTCGACCCGACGTCCGCAGCACCTGTCACCCGAGCAGTTTCCTCCCACCGTCCGGAGAGGGCCAGGTCAACGGGCGTGCCCGGGGCGGGCCAGGACCGGACCCGCCCCGGCACGGCCTACTGCTGCAGGGGACCTTCGGGCTGCACCTCGCCCGCGTTGTCCTTGGTGATCATGATACCGCTGGTGACCACGGTGTCCTTGGTCAACTTGCCACCGCTGGCGACGTCGTAGACGGCAAGCGCGGACTGGTATCCCTCCGTGTACTGATCGACGTGGTAACTGGCGAACAACTGACCGCTCGACACCGCGTCCATCGTCGCCTGGTCAGAGGCGTCGGAGCCGAGCACCCGGACGCTCTTTCCGGCGGAGCGCGCGGCGCCGGCGGCGCCGAGGGCCGCTGGGTCGTTGTAGGCGAAGACGACCTGGACCTTGGGGTTGCGGCCGACCAGTCCTGTCATGGCGTCTGCTCCCCCCGTCGGGTCGTCGGTCTTCGAGTCTTCCTGCCCCAGGAACTTCAGCCCGAACTTGTCTGCCCAGTATTTCTGCCGGGTCATGTAGTACTTCAACGTGCCGACCGGGATCGAGAGGCCGATGAGCCCGTAGCTGGAGCCTGGCGCCACGGAAGCCACATATTTGGCACGGTTGTAGGCAGCGGTGTCGAAGCCCTGCAGCACGTTCGCGACGTACCCGGGCGAGAGCGGCTGGCCGCCCTCGATCGGCGTGTTGATGGCAACCACCGGGATCCCGGCCTTCTTCGCGGCCGCCAGTTGGGGCCCCAGAGCATCCGGGTTCAAGGGATAGACGATGATCCCGTCAACTTTTCGAGCGATCAGTTCCTGGAACTGGTTGACCTGCAGGTTGTAGTCCAGTTGGCAGTCTTTGGCGACGACGGTGCCGCCCGCCTTCTGGACCAGCGCGGTGATCCCCTTCTGCAACTGGGCCAACGCCGGAATCTTCTCGTTCGGACTCAGCCAACCGATGGTCAAGCCCTTGGATGCGTGCAGATCACCGAAAGTGTGGCCGATGCCCGCCTCTGCACCGTCGTACTTCACGGCGGCGGCTGAACTGGCCGCCGTCGGGTTGGCGTTGCCGGTGCCCCCGGAGCTGGTCGTCGAGGAGCACGCAGCCAGCAGGGGGCCCGCAAGCAGCAGGGTCGCCGCCGCTGTCAGTCGCACACGGCTTGCAATGCGCATGGTTACTCCAGTTCTGATGAGTGATGGTGGAGGCACGTGCAGGGATCAGGCGAGGTCGGCGTCTACCGGATGAAACGTGTGGCGTAGGAGGGGTGCTCACCGGAAGTGCATGCCACCGTTCACTCCGATGACTTGGCCGTTGACCCACGTGCCGTCGTCCGACATGAGATAGGCCACCATGGCTGCGGTGTCTGCCGGGTCACCGAGACGCGTGCTCCGCACACGCTCGAGAACCGCTTCCTTCCAGCCTGGTCGGTCCTCGGCAAGGGCGACCTCGGTGAGGGTGAGGCTCGGGGCGATGGCGTTGCAGCGCAGGCCCTGCTTGCCCCATCTCGAAGCCGTATGGCGCACCAGAGCGTTGATCCCGGCCTTGGAGACCGCATATGCCGGCTTGGCCGCATCGCCGGCGAACGAAGCGTCCGAGGACGTCGCGACGATCGCCGGCGATTCGATCTCGAGCAGAACCGGTACCGCGTACTTGAGCGCGAACAGGAATCCCGTGAGATTCGCCGCCAGAGTCTGCTGCCACACCGCCACGTCGATGTCGACCACGTCCGTGTCCGCCCCGAAGACGGCGTCGGAGAGGTTGGCGACGTTGTAGTGCAGCGCATCCAGGCGCCCGAGACGATCCCTGGCTTCCGCGACGAGGGTCGCGACCGAGGTGTCCACGGTTGCGTCGAACTCCACGGCCGAGACCTTGGTCCCCGCCGCAGCGCCGATCCGGTCTGCGGTTGCTTCGGCGATCTCCCGACGCCGGTCACCGATGACGACGTCTGCGCCCTCTTCCGCCAGCCTCAGCGCAGTCGCGGCCCCGATGCCGGTGGCGCCGCCCGCGACCAGGACCGCTTTCCCGTTCAGTCCTCGCATGGTTTCGATGTCCCTTCGTGTCGTGCTGAGCGCAACCTGGTCACGGTGCTACCTGAAACCGAGCTTTCGCTCCGGCACCGGCGATGCTGTCGTCGTCCCGAGTGCCCTCGCCCGGCGCTCCGCCAGGATCTGCGGGAGGCACGCCGGCGCTCGTGGGCGGTGCTGCCCCGGCCGTGGACCGCTCGCCGTTGCGACGGTGCACGATCCGGTCGCTGAGGACCGCGATCACGAGGATCACGCCGGTGACGACCTGCTGCCAGAACGAGGGCAGCCCGGCCAGACTCAGGCCGTTCTGCAGCGTGCCGATGAACAGGACGCCGAGCACGGTCCCGCCGACCCCGCCGATGCCGCCCATCAGGCTGGTGCCGCCGAGCAGCACGGCGGCGATCGACTGCAACGCAAGATTGCCGTCGACGTTGGGCACAGCCACACCGATGCGCCCGACGGCGATGATCCCCCCGATCGCGGCGCAGCCTGCGCACAGTGCGTACACCAGGGCCAGAGTGCGGCCGCCGCGAACGCCCGAGAGCCTGGACGCGATCAGGGAACCACCCACGGCATAGACGTCACGGCCGAAGTAGGTCTGGCGCTGCAACCAGAGGGCGATCACCATCGAGATGATCATGATCCATGCCGGGATGCTCAACCCCGCAATGGCATAGGCGCCGATGGCCGTGACCGAGCGGTCCTTGACGAACGCCGACTCACCGCCGGTCCACAGATTCACGAAGCCGGTGAGCGCGGTCATGGACGCCAGGGTCACCACGAAGAAGGAGACACGCGCGTAGCCGATCAGGACGCCGTTGACCGCAGCGCCGAGTGCAGCGGCCGCGACGACAACGACCGGCATCGCAAGGTAACCAGGTAGGCCGTGCTGCATCAGTTCGGCCAGCGTGACCCCGGAGAGCGTCGCGATGGCCCCGACCGACAGATCGGCGCCCGCCGTCAACAGGGCAAAGGTCATTCCCAGGCTGACGACCCACAGGACCGACACTCCGGCAAGCAGATTCTGCAGGTTGCTGCCGCTGTGGAACGACGGCTGGGTCAACAGCAGAGCGATCACCAGGACCACCAGCAGCACGAGCACCGGCCGGAACTGGCGGGTACCGCGCCATCCCGACCCCGCCCAGGCCAGCGGTCCGTGGAATGCAGAACGCGCGGGCTCCGCAGCAGGTTCGACGGTCATCCATGACCTCCAGCGAATCGGGCGAGTTCGTCTTCGGTGGTCTGTTCGGCGATGAGATCGGCGACGACTCGGCCGCGATAGAGGACAAGGACGCGATCGCACAGGCCGAGAAGTTCCTCCGGCTCGGAGGAGCTGACCAGGAGAGCCAGTCCCTCATCGGCACTGCTCCGCAGCAACGCATGAATCTCGGCCTTGGCAGCCACGTCGACGCCTCGCGTCGGCTCGTCGAGGAGAAGGACGACAGGCGGCAGCCCCATCCATTTGGCGAGCGCGACCTTCTGCTGGTTGCCGCCACTGAGAGAACCGACCGGTGCGTCCACGGAACTCGCCTTGAGCCGCATCCTGTCCGCCGCGTCGGCGGCGGCTCGGGACTCGAAGCTGCGATCGGGGCGTCCGAGCCGGTGACGGTCCCGGCTCGTGACCATGACGAGGTTGGCACCCACCGTCATGGTCAGCACCACCCCCTGGATGCGACGTTCCGGGGGTACGTATCCGATCCCACGCTCGATGCTGGCGTGCCGCGAGCGAGCGTCGTAGGGCCGCCCGTTCACCCGCACCGAACCCGACGAGCCGGCACCCAGGCCGAAGATGCTCGCCAGAAGCTCGCCGCGACCGGCGCCGGCCAGACCCGCCAGACCGACGATCTCACCGGGACAGACCGCGACGTCCACATCGTGCAGCGCCCCGGGCACGTTCAGGTGCGAGACCTCCAGCACCGGCGCCGTGCAGGGATCGCGCGACGACCTGGGTGCGCGCTGCAGGAGTTGGGTTGCACGACCCACCATGGCGTTCACGATCTCGTCGGCATCCGTGTCGGCGGTTGCCGCGGTGAGCGTGACGCGGCCGTCGCGCAGGACGACGATCGTCTCGGTGAGCGCGAACAGCTCAGGCATGCGGTGGGACACGAAGACGACGGCGACACCGTCGGCGACGACGGCGCGCACCGCGTCGAAGAGACCCTCGACCTGATCGTCGGTCAGGGAACTGGTCGGCTCATCAAGGATCAGGACACGCGCGTCCCAGGACAGTGCTCGGGCGATCTCCACCAGTTGTTTCTGGTCGGCACGCAGTGCGCCCACGGGTTGGTGGGTGTCCAGGTCGACGCCGAGGCGGTGCAGAGTCTCGGCCGCGCGGCGGTGTGTTGCGGGCCAGTCGATGCCGCTGTTCCACCTGCGGCGGACCAGATGACCCATCATGATGTTCTCACCGATGCTCAGCCCATCGGCGAGCGCCGTCTCCTGGGAGACCATGGCGATCCCGGCGGAGAGCGCGTCGACCGCGCTGCCGAAGGCCTGCTGATCGCCCAGCACGTAGACGTGTCCAGAATCCGGGCGCACCTGCCCGGACAGGACGCCCAGGGCCGTCGACTTCCCGGACCCGTTCTCGCCGATGAGGCCCACGATCTGGCCTGGGTGGTCGATGGCCAGATCCACCCCGGCCAGCGCGCGGATGCCTCCGTAGGACTTCGAGACTCCGCGCAACTGCACCAGGGGCGTGCCCTCGGTGGTCGTCTGGGTGGTGACGTCGGTCATTACAACTCGTGGAGCAGGGTGAGCGTGTAGTCACCTTCCAGCATCCCGGGCAGCCGTGGAAGCAGATCGACCAGTTCGGGAAGCTGCTCGTGGGCCTCGTTCGCCTCCGCGTCGCGATAGATCTCGTACATGGCGTAGGTGCGGGGCCGGTCAGCGACCGAGTGCAGGATCCAGATATCGGTGCCGGGCTCGGCAGCGGCAGCAGCGGAGACACGACCGAGCCGCTCCAACAGCTCGGCCTCGAACTCAGGCTTGACGGTCATCTGAACGTACTTGGCGATTCGGCTCATCGATTGCCCTTTCGAGACGGACGGCACACTCAGCCGCGGACGAGGCCGCCGTCGGCGTAAATCGTCTGGCCGGTGACGAAGGCGCAGTCGTCGGAGGTCAGGAACGACATCGGGCCGACGAGATCCGATGGTTCCGACGTGCGCTTGATGGCCTGCATCTGCGCGATCATCTCGAACTCCTCGTCGCTGCTGCCGCCCATGGATCCGGCCCCTCGGCTGAGCGCCCCCGGTGTACGAGTCAGGTTCGGGGCCAGTGCATTCACGGTGATCCCGTCCATGGCGAGCTCGGTGGCCAGGGCGCGGGTGAACCCGACGACCGCGCCCTTGCTGCTCACGTAGTGCACGAAACCGGAGACCACCAGCCCCAAGGTGTTCGAGGCGACATTCACGATGCGTCCCCACCCGTTCTGCCGCATCAGGGGCGCGAGGGCTTGAGCCAGGAGGAACATGGCGTCGACGTTGACCGCGTGCACGCGTCGCCAGTCCTCGAAGGAGATGTCCTCGAAGGGCTGGAGCGGGTAGATGCCGGCGTTGTTCACCAGGATGTCGCAGCGGCCGAACCTTTCCCGAACAGCCGATCCGAGAGCGTCGACCTGTCCCTTGTCGGTCACGTCGCATCGAAGCTTCAGCGCCTCGACCCCGTGGGCCTGCACGAGCGCCTCGGTCTCGGTCGTGTCGTTGAGGTCGGCCAGTACGACGTGCCGGCCGTCTCGGGCGAGCCGCTGCGCGAACGCCTGGCCCAGGCCCTGTGCGGCGCCGGTCACGACGGCGACCCTGACGACATCCGACATGCGACCGCTCCTTCGCTCGTCTGTTGTACAGAATAGCTATCTGCTTGCGGGATACAAGAGGTCCTGGAGTCACCACGAGAGATCGCTTGCCACGGGCTTCTGACCATGGATCGGCACCGGTGGGGCCGTCCGACCCGGAGCTCGGGCCCGGAGCGTCATCGCTGGCGGCCGGCCCTCGCCCGGCCAGCTGCAGCAGACCGTCCGAAGGGACGACCCCCGAGGTTGCCCGGCGTCCCACCAGCGCATGCACCGCGAATCGACGCCATCTCAGGAAGATCCGACCCGGCCCGGCTGCGCCCGTGGCTCTGCGTGGCTCGGTCGGGCCGATCGGGTTGACAACCCTCGCCTGGGCGAGTGAGGTTGTCCGAGGCGGTGGAAGCGCTTCCCTAAACCTGCGGGCGAGGGGGACGGACTGGCTCGTTCAATTCACTACAAGGATGTAGGAGTGACGTTGTCGAAGGCCATATTGCGCCGCAGTGCGGCGCTGGTAGCGGTTACAGCAGCAGCGACCATCCTGTACGCCCTCCCAGCCTCGGCCGGCACAGCCTCGGCCGCCGCGGCCCCGGCCGGCAGGGCCTCGAGGGGCACCGGCCCGCTGCCGGCGGGCACCAGGTTCTACGTACCCGAGGCCCCCGCCGGCTCCCCGCAGCAGATCGCCGACCTGCGCGCCCCCGGTGACAACGCCGCCGCCGCCCACATCACGGCGGACGTGAAAACCACCCACGCGGTGTGGGTCACCGGTGGCACCCCCAAGCAGGTGCGGCACGACGTCAAGCGGACGGCGCAGAAGGCCGCCCGCAAGAGGACCGTCCCGACCCTGGTGGCCTACAACGTGCCCGGCCGCGACTGCTCGCAGTACTCCTCCGGGGGCGCCGGCAGCGACGCGGCCTACCGCGCCTGGGCCGACGGGTTCGCCGCCGGCCTGACCAAGCGTCAGAAGGTGATCGTCATCGTCGAGCCCGACGGCCTGGCGAACCTGCCCAGCGACTGCCCGGCCGCCTACCCCAGCCAGGACGTCGCCGCGCTGACGGTCGGGCGCATCGCCGACATCAAGTACATCGGCGAGGCGGTGCTCAAGGCCGACCGGAACGCGCTGGTCTACCTCGACGCCGGCAACAGCGCGTGGCACAACGTCGCCGACGCGACCAGCCGCCTGGAGCAGGCCGGCGTGAGCGAGTTCCGCGGCTTCTCGCTCAATGTCTCGAACTACCAGTGGACGTCGAACCTCAGCCAGTACGGCACGTGGATCTCCGAGTGCATCGCCGTGCACCCGGACGCCGCCACGACCACGCCGACGGACTGCGGTGACCAGTACTACAACGGCGGTCCGCTGGACGGCTTCGCCAGCGGCGTCGCGCTCGACCCGAGCCGGCAGTGGAGCGACACCGCCACCGACCCGACGGCGTACACGGCCAACATCAACGCCCGCTACGCCGCCGAGCTGAAGGCCGCCGGCCAGACACCGGCCACGCATTTCGTGGGCGACACCAGCCGCAACGGCCTGGGCCCATGGGCACCGGCCGCCGGGACGAACTACCCGGACCCGCAGACCTGGTGCAACCCACCCGGCCGCGGGCTGGGCGCCCGCCCGCAGGCGCAGCCGAGCGCAGCCTTCCCCCTGCTCGACGCGTACTTGTGGATCAAGACTCCGGGCGAGTCCGACGGGCAGTGCAACCGCGGCATCACCGGCAGCACGACCGACCCTGAGTGGGGAGGCATCACCGACCCCGAGGCCGGCTCGTGGTTCCCGCAGCAGGCGCTCCAGTTGGCACAGCTGGCGAACCCTAAGCTCTGAGGCTGGGGCGGCCAGCAGTGAGGTGACGGGAACGCTGGCCACAAGAGCATCCAGATGGTCGCTCATGAGCCGGACCCGCAATGTGCGGCCGCGGGTCCGGCAGCAGGATCTGCGCGCGCCGCGACCTTCCGGAGCTCGAGGTTCCTCATCCGCACCGAATGGGCGTGATGCGATCGACGAGGAGTCGGCGGCCGGGACGCCGTGGTTGAAGGTGTTCCGGCAGCGCTCCAGCGTGCGTCGTACGCCGCCAGCTCCGAGTCAACCGCTTGAATTCGGCCGGGGATCACACCGGTGGCGGTATGGTTCGCGGCTTGCGCGCCGGTGATGGCCTGGACGTCGAGGTCACGATCGCAGAAGTCGATCAACGCCTGCCGTCGGTCTGGGCTAGCGCATGCTGATCGGAACAATGAGGATCACGGAACGTATGCTGGCCAGTCTGACTACGCCCTTTTCCTGGCTCGGGGACGATCAGCAGGAGGTATGTCAGATCTGGTATGGCAGATCTGCTGGCAATTACTGTCACGCTTCCCACGGTTCTCGATCGTCAGTTGCAGAAAAGCGTGGGCATTTCCAATTTCGATTACGGTGTTCTGGCCTTGCTTGTCGATGACCGACGGCCTCAGTACGCACTCAGCGTGACGGCTTGGTCGAGCTAATCCCGGGTCTATCTCGATCGCCTCCCGGTGCCACCGGCGGAGCGCACCCTGGCGCTGGTCCGGGAGCACTTCGACCAGATACGGTTCGCCTGGCGGGCGGCCACAACGACGAGTGCGCCTTCTATTACCGCATCCAGTCACCTGTACTCCTGGTCGCATACGACAACCACCCCGGCGTCTTCCTCACCAACCCCGATCCCGCCCGCTTCCACGTCCACCATCGTGCGGGCACCCAACGGCAACGAATATGGACGCGACCTGCTCGCCCCGCACTACTACCGGCTTCCCCACGCGTCCAGCCCGAACGCCCGCGCCTGACATCGGGGTATCACCCGCCCGCGGCCGCACCGCCTCGCCTGGCCCCATCCTCCGCCAGGGGCCAGATGCTCAGCCTCCTTGACGTCGGCGATCGCGCCGCCCGGACGCCTGCGGCTGGGACTTCTCTTCAGCGGTGATCACATCCTGGCCCGGACCCCGCGCGCAGGAGGCTCGCTCCCGAATGGCGCGACAGATCTCGGAGAAGCCGGCGTGCTCATACGATGTCCCGTAGACGCTGCACTGCGGCCTTACACGTGATCTGGGAGGCGGTCGGTCCGGCTCGCCGAGGATCCCCGAGGCGGCTAGTGAGTGAGGCGGCCAGCAGGTGATACAGACGCACTTTCTCGATGAGGAGTGAAACGTGCGGCCGTTGCGGCTGGCTCTACGAGGTCTGTGGTGGCGATGGCCCGCCTCCGTGACGGTCCTGTGGGTGGCTCTCGCAGCAGTGGCGGTCGCGGCATCCGGCCCCATCTACCAGACCGGGGCGAGGGATGCGGTCCTGCAGTCGACGCTGCGTAGCGCTCCCGTGGGCTCCGCCGGTACGGGCGTCCAGATCACCCAAGTGGGCGGCAGCCGGGCGCGAACCGCCTCACTGGCCCTGGCCGTGGGACAGGCATTCGCCGGTGTCACGGCATACCGCTCCCCAGTCCTGTCGATCACCTCGGACCAGACCGTGCTCGATCCCGGCGGCGGTCCCCGCGCCACGGTGCCATTGGTCTACCGGCAGGACGGCTGCCGCTGGGTGCGAATCCGGGCCGGCGCCTGCGTCTCGGAGAACGACCCGCTCGGGACCGACATCACGACGGCGACCGCCACCCGGATGAAGTGGACGGTCGGTTCGCAGATCCCTCTCAAGAACATCGTTTTCCGGGCCGGCAAGGTCATCAGCGCCAGCCTGCGGGTGCGGGGCATCTATGATCCGGTCGAGCCGGGCAATGCCTACTGGTTCGCCGGCACCCACGAGTATTTCGGCCAGGTGGCGCGGTTCGCGGCCTCCTCGGTGCCGAGCGTTGACGCCGCTCTGGTGCCGGCCTCAACTTGGGCCGGCGCCACGGTCGATCCCGGCGACGTGGTGAATATCGGGGCCGATCTGGCCCTCAACCCTGACCGGGTGCATATCGGCGGCCTGCGTGCCCTCGAGCGGGCCGTGAACACCTCGACTCGTGCCGTTGAGGCACTGGCCGGATCCCGCGACGGCGTCCCGGCGGAGGTGACGACCACGGTGGCCTCGGTGCTGTTCACCGCCACCCAGAATGGCGATGCTGTCGGGGAGCCGATCCTGCTGGTCGTCGCTCAGTTGCTGGTTCTGGCCTGGATCGTGCTGTATCTGATGCTGCTCAGCTCGGTGGAGAGCCGGTCGGCGGAAATCGCATTGGGCAAGCTGCGAGGTCTCAAGCCACGCGAAACCGTGCTCCACGCCCTACTCGAGCCGCTGCTGCTACTGATGCTCGCGGTGCCGGTAGGAACGCTGATGGCGTATCTGGTGCTCAGGATGACAGGACCATCCGTCCTGGGCCCGCACACCACGATCGGCCTGCCGGCGAAGGCCTGGGTCGCGGGCGCCATCGCCGGGCTCGGCGGTCTGGTCGCGGCCAGCCTGGCCGGCCGGGCGGCGCTGCGGGACGTGAACGGCTGGGACGCCTGGAACGTGACCGAGGACGT
>CALMAR010000244.1:459-4017 GCA_937859855.1 uncultured Kineosporia sp. | reverse complement strand
GTTCGGCCCGCAGCCGCGGGTGCACTGCCATGTCGCCGAGCTGGACGGGCCGGCAGGCCCGGCCGTGGTCGGCATGGCGCTCTGGTTCGTCACCTACTCGACCTGGCACGGCCGGCACGGCATCTGGCTGGAGGACCTCTTCGTCCGACCCGGCCATCGCGGGCTCGGCCTGGGCAGAGCCCTGCTGGGGACGCTGGCGGGGATCTGCCGGGAACGCGGGTACTCCCGGCTGGAATGGACGGTGCTGGACTGGAACGAGCCCGCGCTCGCCTTCTACCGGAAGATCGGCGCCGCCCCGCACGCGGGCTGGACCACCTGGCGGCTGTCCGATGGCGGGATCGACGAGCTTTCGGAGATCTCACCATGAGCCTCGACATCCACCACTCAACGTGTTCTATCCTCTTCCGATGGTGACAATGCTTCCTTTCCGTAGCGAAGGGAATGCAGAACGCGATCATGTGAAACCCGCACATCAGCGGCCTCCTCGCCGCTGGCGACGCACTGCCCGGCCGCCACGGCAGGGCGCACGGACCAGGGAGACAGTCGTGGCGCTTCCCGCCGGAATCGACCAGCCGGTCGAGAGCGGTCCGGATGTGATCGACCTGCGGGTGCCCGCGGATCCGGCCTATCTGGCCGTGATCCGCACCGCGACCGCCGGGGTGGCCATGCGCCTCGACCTGACCCTGGACGAGATCGAGGATCTGCGCATCGCCGTGGACGAGGCCTGTGCCCTGCTGCTGGACGGGCAGGGCGAGGCGGGAGGTTCGCTGCACGCGCTGTTCCGGGTCGGCTCAGGGGTCGGCGGTCGGCTGGACATACGCATCACGGGTCTGCGCGGCCGGTCGCCGCTGGACGCCGGTTACCCGTGGATGTTGCTCCAGGCGCTGGTCAGCGAGGTCTCCACCGGCTCGGATGCCAGTGGTCGCTGGATCGCGCTGAGCCGGGTCGCGGAGGGCCAGCAGGACAAGCACCGCACGATCGACGGACTGGCCTGACGCCGCAGCCGAGGGTCCCGTCCGAGTACCGCGAACAGATCGCACCACCGCACCACGGCACGCAGCACGCTCGCCACAGGAAGAAGCAGGGATGACGACCGTCAGCACGGGCAACCCCACGTTCGCGGCGACCCTCGAGCCGAGGCAACCTGCCGACGCGGAACGGGTGCGACATCCGGCGCCGCCACAGGGGACGGCGCCGGGAGGAGACTCCGTGCCGGGCCTGGCGCCAGCACAGGACCACCGCGCCGCCGGCCTGGCCCGGTTGGCGGCGATGCCGCGGGACGACCCGCGCCGGGCCGCCCTGCGCCGTGACGTGGTGGAACAGAACCTGCCGCTGGTTCATCACCTGGCCCAGCGCTTCAAGGGTCGGGGCGAGCCGTACGACGACCTGGTCCAGGTGGGCACGATCGGCCTGATGAACGCCGTCGACCGCTACGACCCCGCCCGCGGCTCGTTCACGACCTTCGCGGTGCCGACCATCGTCGGTGAGATCCGCCGGCACTTCCGCGACCGGGGCTGGGCCATGCGGATCCCGCGGAGGGTGCAGGATCTCGGCCGCCGGGTGTCCCAGGCCCGCGAGGCGCTGACCCACCAGCTGGGCCGCTCCCCCACGGTCGACGAGATCGCGCAACTGCTCGAGGTCGACCCGGACCTGGTGCTGGAGGCGCTGGACACCGCGGGTGCCTACGTGACCGTCCCGCTACCGGCCAGCGCCGACGAGGCCCAGATCGGCGCCCGCGGCCTGCCGGGCGCGGAGGCGGAGCACGACGCGGGGCTGGAGCTCGTCGAGCAACGCGAGATACTGCGCCCGCTGCTGGCGCAGCTTCCGGCCCGGGAGCAGCGGATCCTCGAGCTGCGGTTCGGCCGCGGGCTGACCCAGTCGAGGATCGCCGCCGAGGTGGGGCTGTCCCAGATGCACGTGTCGCGACTGATCGCCAAGAGCCTGAGCACGCTGCGCCGGGAACTGAACGAGCAGGAGTCCTAGCAGGGTCGAGCGCGATCGTCGTGCCAGGTGCTAGTCCGGGTCCCGGAGCACGACCCGGCCGCCGGCCACCGTCCCCAGCACGACCAGCCCGACGACGAACAGCGGGATGCCCAGCCACCACGCGGTGCTGAGCGCCAGCGGCATCGACACCCCGATCTGGACCAGCTGCCAGGTGACGATCGGGCCGCGGCTCCAGCGCGCACCGCCGAGCACCCCGCGGGCACACCAGGCCAGGGCCACCCCCGCCACCAGGCCGATCACCACGATGAAGGCGGACGCCGCGACCTGCTCGTTCGGGTCGCGCACGGTGGCCACGGCCAGGCCTGCCGAGGCGCCGAGCAGCAACAACGCCTCGGCCAGTACCAGCGCGGCCACCAGCTGCCGAAGAACCCTGAGCGGTTCGGGGCCGGGATCGGCGGCGGAGCCGGGAACGGCGCCATCGCGGTCGGACATCTCCGAATCCTGACAGGTCGCTCACGGCTGGACGTCAGCCTGCGCGGCCACGATGAGCAGGCGTCGGCGGGCAGGGCGGCGTGGATCGCCTCAGCAGGATGGCCGACGGTGGGCATCCTCACCGACCAGGTGCGGTCTCACCGCAAGATCTCACTCTCCGTCGCCACTGCCGCGCGGAATGATCCGGCTCGGAAGGAGGTTGCACCACAGCGGAAGTCGATCGAATTCTTGCACCTGTCTGTGCCCGCTCTGTGGCAGTGCGTCATGCCCGGCCTCATTCCGTCAGACGGCGTCACGATGACGAGCCGGGCGGCGCACGACAACCACCGAATGGTCGACCTGCCGATGAGCAGGAACGTATATACGCTGCGTGCCTGAGCGACTACAGTCGCTTCGATCGGATGGGCCGCCGTCACGGACCGGACAAAATGGGCCCGGAAAACCCTTGTGAAAGCGGGCACAAGAGTGTGAGGCTGAACGTTGAATTCTCCGGGTTGCGAAGAGGCGATTCACGGAGACCCTGGATTCATGCACCATCCCGAACACGATTCGTGACGAGCACCTTCGTTGCGGTCGCCGGCTCGGGTCACCGCGCTGCTGAAGTCGACCCGCGCCATCACTGACAACCGCCCTGCCGGGGCGTGAGGAGTAGACGTTCCATGGACTGGCGCCACAAGGCAGCCTGCCTCGAAGAGGACCCCGAGCTGTTCTTCCCGATCGGGAACACCGGCCCGGCCATCCTGCAGATCGAGGAGGCCAAAGCCGTTTGCCGTCGCTGCGACGGCGTCGAGACCTGCCCGCGCTGGGCGCTCGCCTGCTGGCGGACGGGGCGAAGCTGGTGGATGATATCCGGGCGAAGTGCGAGGCGGCGTTCAGCGGCTGCCACCTCCACGTCGAGCGATAAGGCGCCCGATACCAAAACACATGGAACCGATCCTCACAAAGTACGTCGCCGAGCCGAACAGCTTCGCTCTCGATTTCTTCCTGAAGCACGAAGGCTACGAGGGGCTGCGCAAGGCCGTCACCATGCAGCCGAAGGATGTCATCGAGCAGGTCAAAGCCTCCGGGCTGCGCGGCCGCGGCGGCGCCGGGTTCCCGACCGGGATCAAGTGGAACACGGTC
>CALMAR010000244.1:0-446 GCA_937859855.1 uncultured Kineosporia sp. | reverse complement strand
ACCTGCTCATGGAGCGCAATCCGCACCTGCTGTTCGAGGGCTGCCTGATTGGCTGCTGGGCGATCGGCGCCAAGGTCGCTTACATCTACATCCGCGGCGAGTTCTATCACGTGCAGCGGATCATGGAAGCGGAGCTCGCCAAGGCCTACGCGCAGGGCTATGTCGGCAAGAACATCATGGGCTCCGGCTTCGATTGCGACATCGTGCTCCACCGCGGCGCCGGCGCGTACGAGGCCGGCGAGGAGACGGCGCTCATAGAGTCCCTCGAGGGCAAGCGCGCCCAGCCGCGCATCAAGCCGCCATTCCCGGCGGTGGCCGGCCTCTACAATTGCCCGTCAGCGGTGAACAACGTCGAAACGCTCTGCAACCTGCCGGCGATCATGATCCGCGGCGCCGAGTGGTTCACCTCGCTCGGACCGGAAAAGAATGGCGGGCCGAAGCTGTAT
>CALMAR010000243.1:11766-14068 GCA_937859855.1 uncultured Kineosporia sp. | reverse complement strand
GGATCCGGCCCGGGCCGGGCCGGGAGGGGGCGTCGCCCGATCTGTCAGTGACGATTGTGACCAACCTGGGCGAGGCCCGGAACGCGGTGATCGTCTGGAGCGCTGATGCGGTGATCGCGGTGGGCGGCAGCTGGGGGACCCTGAGCGAGATCGCGCTGGCGCAGCGGCGCGGCAACGTGCCGGTGGTCGTGCTGAACGGATGGCGAGTCACTGACGCCGAGGGCAACCCGGTCGCCGGGCCGGACCACGTCTCCTCGGCCGAGGACGCCGTCCAGCGCGCCCTGGCCGGCATAGAACCACCGGCGAACTGACCATCAGTCAGCCAGGGCGGCCCAGGGTTCCAGGTCGGGCGCGGCGGCCTGACCGTCCGGGCAGTGCCGGCGCCAGTCACACCAGGAGCAGGCCTTCGACGTCTGCGGCGGGAACATCCGGTCGCTGGCGTCGCCGGCCGCGAAGGCCCGGTCGGCCCGGGAGCAATCGGCGGCGATCGACTCCGCCTGAGAAACCTTGCGCTGCAACGCTTCGGCCGTGTGATCCGCCGCGGCCACGCTGCCCGTCGGCAGATGGTGCAGCTCCACCCGGGACGATGGACGGCGCAGCGTCCGCCCCGCCGCGACCGCGTACACCGCCAGCGCCAGGCTGCCGCGGGCGTCGTCGTCGTCCGGGATGTAGCGCCCGGTCTTGTAGTCCACGATCACCGCCTGGCCGGAGCGCTGGTCGATCCGGTCCACCCGGCCGGACAGCACCAGATGCTGAGTCGGAGTGGAGACGGTGCGCTCGACCCCGACCGGCTCGTCGCCCGGATCCACCCCGGTCAAGTATTCGCTCACCCAGCCGGCCGCCCGTTCGCAGTACTCGGCCGCCTGCCGATCGCTCCGAAACCCCTCTCGCAGCCAGCGCTTGCGAACCAGGCCGGTCCCGGCGGACGGCGTCCGGGCCGCCACATCCAAGCCCCACCAGTCGGCCAGCGCCGAGTGCACGGCGGCGCCCACGCTGTTGTGGGCCCACGGCGGTCCCTTGGCCAGCATCGGCCGTTCCAGGTAGGCGAAGCGGTAGCGGCGGGGACAGTCCAGCCAGGTGTTCAGCCGGGTCGGAGTGCAGGGGTAGAGGCGCCGGGGCATGCCCGGCAGCTCCGGCTGCAACGACACCGCCTACCCCTCCCCCGCGATGAACGCCCGGATGGCGTCGGCGACCAATTGAACCGCGATCGCCGACAGCAGCAGACCAGCGATCCGGGTCAGCAGCATCACCCCGGACTCACGCAGCAGCCGGTGCAGCACGGTGGAGAACCGCATCACCAGGAACAGCACTACGTGCACGAGCACGATGCCGGCCGCCACCGCCAGATGCTCGGCCCAGCCCTGGGCCCGGCCGACGAACACCATGGTGGCCACGATCGCTCCCGGCCCCGCCAGCAGCGGCGTCCCCAGCGGAACCATCGCCACATTGCCCGCCGTTCCACCCGGTTCCGGCTCTCCCACCTGCCCGGTCAGCAACTGCAGCGCGACCAGGAGCAGCAGCAAACCACCGGCCGCCTGCAGCGCGGGCAACGAGACGCTCAGGTAGTCCAGGATGCTGCGGCCGAACAGCGCGAACGCCACGATCACCACCAGCGAGACCAGCACGGCCTGGGTGGCCGCCCGGGCGCGGTCCCGAGGCGTCATCCGGGAGGTGAGGACCAGGAACACCGGCAGCGTCCCGGGCGGATCCATGATCACGAACAGGGTGACGAAGGACTCCAGGAACAGCTGGAACGGGCCGCCCGCGAGCAATCCGGTGCTGTTCATCGGCCGGTCACGGCTTGACCACTCGTTCCGCCGTACCCAATGCGATCAACTGGTCCAGAACCTCTGGGGCAGTGACGTTCTCGCCGATCCGGTTCAACTTTCCCGCGCCGTGGTAGTCGCTGGAGCCAGTCGCCAGCAGGCCGAGCCGGTCGGCTAGGGCTCGCAGCTGGACGCGGTCGGCCGGGGTGTGATCGCGGTGGTCCACCTCGACGCCGAGCAGACCGGCGCCGGCCAGATCCTGGATGTCCTGGTCGCTGATCACCCGGCCCCGGTGCCGGGCCCGGCAGTGGGCGATCACCGGCACCCCGCCCGCGGCTCGAATCAGCCCGGTCATCTCGTCGGCGGGCGGCGCATAGTGCGGAAGATAATACGGAGAGCGGGAGTTCAGCAGGGTGGCGAACGCCTCTTCCCGATCGGCCACCACGCCGCGGGCCACCAGCGCATCGGCGATGTGCGGGCGCCCGACGGTGGCCCGCCGATCGGCCTGGTCGAGCACATCCTGATAGGTCACCGGG
>CALMAR010000243.1:700-11721 GCA_937859855.1 uncultured Kineosporia sp. | reverse complement strand
CGGGAAGTCCTCAGCCAGGCGGGCGACGATCCGGCGGGCCCGGTCCAGCCGATCGCCGCGGGTCCGGCCGATCTCGGCCAGCAGCAGGGGATCATCCGGATCGTGCAGATAGGCCAGCAGGTGCACCCCGACGCCACCGACCTGGCAGGAGAGCTCCGCCCCTGGGATCAGGGTCAGGCCGGCCTGCCGCGCCGCGGCACCGGCTGCGGCCCAGCCCGCCGTGGTGTCGTGGTCGGTCAGCGCGACTACGTCGAGCCCGGCGTGGGCCGCCGCCGCGATCACCCCAGCGGGCTCATCCGTACCGTCCGATGCCCGGGAATGGGTGTGAAGGTCGATCGGCACCGGGCCAGGCTACTGAGCCGCCGTCCGGGCCGCCGATCGGATCAGTGGCCAGTCAGCGGCAGGTCAGCGCAGCCGAGGAGTCAGAGGCCCGCAGGGAAACTCCAGGTCATGACCGGGATTGCGGGTGTCCACCAGTCCGAACCGGTTCAGCAGTACGGCCGCGGCCGGGGCCGGCCAGGCCAGCATCCACAACCAGTCGCCGCCGGCCTCACCCACGTAGGCGATGCCGTTGTCCATCGGCACCGACCACAGCGGCACATCGTGCCCATCGGCCACCAACTTGATCTCGGCCGGTTCATGCACCACCTTCTCGGCCAGCAGCGGGCCGGGGTCGACCCCCTGCAAGCCAGCCAGGTGCGACCCGATACCCACGCCCGGCTGCTCGGCCACCACGATCAGGTCCGCACCCGGTTCGTCGTCCATCCCCGGAATCGGATGCGGGCCGCTCACCGCCACCACGCTGGCCACCGTGCCGCTCTTGTCGTCACCGGCCCAGCGCAACCCCGAGACCACCCAGCCGTCCGGCAGCGGCCAAGGCAGCCATACCGGCACGTGGCTGTCCCGGGCGAGCCGGCGGATCAGGTCGGGCGTGGGCGCCACCGCAGCCGCGGCCGGCTGTACCTCGCCGTGCTCGTCGCAGATCCAGTAGCTGGCCCACAGTCCTGGCTGGCGCACCACGGCTCCGCAGCGGGGACAGGTCCTCATCAGGCTCACAGGAAGGACGGTTGCTGCTGGGCGCCTGCTGGTCAAGCCGCCGCGCAATTCCCTTGCTGGTGATCATTGGTTCAGTCCGGCCGTTCACAACCTGAGCTGGCAAATCGCCCGGCTGACCTGCCGATCACGCCCGGCGCGGCAGAATGACTGGATGAGCGAGATCCAGCCCGAGGGCGAACCCGCCGAGGCCAACGAGCCGACCCAGGTCGAGCACCGCCATCGGCCCTCGTCTCCAGCCTTCCGCCGGTTCATCGCATCCGGGTGGGCTGAGCGCCCCGATCGGCTGCCGCCGCAGATGCCGTCGGCCGGATACGCCCGCCCGCGCCGGGACCTGCTCAGCGCCGCCCTGCCGGGAGAACGACTGGTGATCCCGGCCGGCCAGCTCCGGGTCCGCAGCAACGACACCGACTACCGGTTCCGGCCGCATTCGGCCTTCGCCTGGCTGACCGGACTGGGCACCGATCGCGAGCCCGACGCCGTCCTCGTGCTGGAGCCGGACGGCAACGCTCACCAGGCGGTGCTGTACTTCCGCCCCCGGGCGGAACGAGACAGCGAGGAGTTCTACGCCAATCCCCGCTACGGCGAGCTGTGGGTCGGGGTCCGGCCCAGCTTGGCCGAACTGGAGGCGGAGACCGGCCTGAGCTGCCGTCATCTGGACGATCTGGCTGAGGCGCTGGCCAAGGACGCCGGATCGATCGCCATCCGGATCGTCCGGGGCGCCGACGCTGGAGTCGAGCAGGTCGTGGACGAGGCCCGCGAGGCCACCGTGGAGGACCAGGTCGGCGCCGACCAGGAGGAGGCCGACCAGCTGGTGGCGCAGCAGACCGAGGCGGTCGAGGAGCAGGCCGAGAACGCGGACGCCGAACTGGCCCGGATTCTGTCCGAGCTGCGGCTGGTCAAGGACGAGTACGAGATCGCGCAGATGCGGCTGGCCATCGAGGTCACCGCGCGCGGATTCGGTGACATCGTCCGGGCCCTGCCGGACGCGGTGGCCGCCACCCGCGGGGAACGCGTGATCGAGACCGCGTTCGACGCGCGGGCCCGGCGCGAGGGCAATGCGGTCAGCTACGACACCATCGCCGCGTCCGGCCCGCACGCCTGCACGCTGCACTGGATCGTGAACGACGGAGCGGTGAACGATGGCGATCTGGTGCTGGTGGACGCCGGGGCCGAGGTGGACAGTCTGTACACGGCGGACATCACCCGGACCATGCCGGTGAACGGCTCCTTCAGCGATGCCCAGCGCGAGGTCTATCAGGCGGTGCTGGACGCCGCCGATGCCGCCTTCGCGGCCGCCAGACCGGGAACCCGGTTCCGGGATGTGCATGAGGCGGCCATGCGGGTGATCGCCCAGCGGCTGCACGACTGGGGACTGCTGCCAGGCACCGTGGAGGAGTCGCTGGACCAGGAAGGACAGTTCCACCGCCGCTGGATGGTGCACGGCACGAGTCATCATCTGGGCATCGACGTGCACGACTGCGCCCAGGCCCGCCGCGAGATGTATCTGGAGGCCGAGCTGCGGCCGGGAATGATCTTCACCATCGAGCCCGGCCTGTACTTCGGGCCGCAGGACCAGCTGGCGCCGGAGGCTTTTCGCGGAATCGGGGTGCGGATCGAGGACGACGTCCTGGTGACCGCTGACGGCTGTGAGAACCTGTCCGCCGCCCTGCCCCGCCAGCCGGTCGAGATCGAGGCCTGGATGGCAGCGCTGCGCGGCTGATCCGGGCCGGGATGACTGCACCCAGGCCGGCTCCCCGCTGCCCGGGAGCCCGCGATCCCGGCTGGCACACTGGCTCCGTGTCCCCCGCCGCCCCCACGCCGGAGCCTGGGCTCGGCGTGCTCGATGGGCCTGCGGGCGAGCTCAGCCGGATGGACCAGGCCAGGCCACGGCGACTGCGGCGCTGGTCGGCTGGGCTGGTGCTGGCTCTGGTGGTGGCCGCGACCGTCGGGGGCCGGTACTGGTACACCTCCCATCACGTGCACCGCAAGCTGCTCTCAGCCGCCGTCGGCCTCGACACCGGCGGCCGCCTGGTGAACGTGCCGGAGGGCAGCCCGGCCGACGTGCTGATCAACGGCAGCCGGGTGGTGCACAACAGCGCCCGGGCCCAGAGTCGCGCTCAGGAGCAGCGGCGCTGGCTGCGGGCTGGCGCGGTGCCCGGAGTCAGCGTTCCGCAGTTCCAGCCGATGGTCGCCGACGCCCTGCTCGACATCGACA
This sequence comes from uncultured Kineosporia sp., assembly GCA_937859855.1. Next base: position 8,450 of record CALMAR010000243.1, on the reverse strand, counting down.
CCCTGACGCTGTCCAGCGGCGCCTCCGTGGCCAGCGGCCCGAGCATCTGGCGCTATGTCTGGCCCCGGGACGCGGCGTTCTCGGCCGTCGCCCTGTCGATCACCGGGCACCAGGCCGACGCGGAACGCATTCTGGCCTGGCTGCAGCGAATACCCGCTCCAGACGGCGTCTTTCAGGCTCGATACCAGCCGGGCGGCTCTGGACCGCCGGACGAGCGCGGAATCCAGACCGATGGCACCGGCTGGGTGCTCTGGGCCATTGACGCCACCGTTCAGCAAGCCCCGCTCGATCGCCGGGCGACCCTGCTGAACGAGCTGCGGCCACTGATCGACCGGCTGACCGGCGCCGTCCTGCGTCTTACCTCAGCTCCGGGCGCACTGCCTGGGCCCTCACCGGACTACTGGGAGGTGGTCGATCCCCGGCTCAGTCTGGGCACCGCCGCGCCCCTGGCTCTCGGACTCGAATCCGCCTCCCGGATCGCCACCGCTCGCGGCCTCGGCAGCCAGGCCACCCGGCTGCGGGCGCGCGCTGCCACCCTGCGGCGGAGCATCTCCACCGAGTTCGGGCGGGCCGGATATCCCCGGTATCTGGGCGGCCAGAACCTGGACGCGGCCCTGACCTTCCTGCTTCCGCCGTTCACCGCCCAGGTCGACCCAGCGGTACTCCAGGCGTGGTCGCGAGCGCAGTCTGGGATGAGCCGGCCCGGCGGTGGGCTGGCTCCTGGAACCGGCTGGCGCGACGACGGGATCAGTTGGACGCCGGAGACTGCGCTGGCCGCGCTCGCCGCCGCCGCAACCGGAGATCGCGCGCAGGCGATCGCCCGGCTGGCCTGGCTGGACGCGCACCGGACCGAGCTGGGTGCCCTGCCGGAGAAGGTGCTGAGCAATGGTGATCCGGCGGGACCGGCGCCGCTGGGCTGGACTGCCGCCCTTGTGGTGCTGACCGCCCGCGAACTGGATCGCCAGGCCAGCTGAGCGCCGCGCCTGTGATCAGCGTCCTCCCTGTCCATGATCAGCGCCTCAGCCCGCGATTTGCCCGTTCTGGCCGCACTTTTGCAGGCTGAACCGGCAATCACGCGGAGAGAGCCGGGCGGCCGGGACCGGCAATCGGAGCAATGAGCGGAGCCCCGCGCACGTAACAACTGGGCAGCCCGTACGATGGGACCGATGCAACGTTGTCAGCGCTGCGAGCTCGAGGAGGTGAGATCGGTGCCTGCAAGTGAAAGCACCCCTGCCAGTACCGAATCTCCCGCGGAGAACGGCGTCCTCGCGCCACGCTGAAGGGGTTGCCGCCGCGGGCGCCACTGCTCCCGGAGGTGATCTGCGATGGCTCGCATTCCCCGTTACGGCTCGGGCTTCAACTCGTCCCGGCCGCTGGCCCCACTTGTCCGCCCCCTGGCTCTCACGCCCCTGCGCAGTGTCGTTCCGGCACTGCGCCACGCGGCTGCCGGTGCCCGGGTGGAGGGGCTCACCCGCGCGGGCGATGGCGGCCTGCTCGATGCCGCCGTCGACTGGGCGCTGTATCAGGACGGCGCCCGCTGCCCGGCCCAGGACTTCCACGACGCGGTCGGCCAGGCCCGGGCCGGTAACGGTTTCGTCTGGCTTGGCCTGCATCAAGCCTCGGCCGAGCAGCTGACCCAGCTCGGCGAGGTGTTCTCACTGCACCCGCTGGCGCTGGAAGATGCTTCCTCGCCCCGGCAGCGGCCCAAGGTCGAGCGGCACGAGAACGACATCTTCCTGGCCATGCGCACGCTTGCCTATGCGGACCGGGCCGCTCAGCAGGAAGGTGGCGATGTCGTTGAGACCGGCGCCGTGATGGTGTTCGTCGGGGAGTACTTCGTGGTCACGATCCGGCACGGCAAGCATGCATCGATGTCCGGTCTGCGCCGGCGCCTGGAGGCCGACCCGGAGCAGCTGGCGCTCGGACCGGCCGCGGTACTGCATGCCGTGGCCGACAAGGTGGTGGACGACTACCTCAGCGTGGTCGACGACATCCAGCAGGACATCGAGGAGATCGAGACCCAGGTGTTCGCACCGCGGGCGGGCACCGACATCGAGCGGATCTATCAGCTCAAGCGCGACATCATCGAGATGAAGCGGACGATCTGGCCGATGGCCAGCCCGCTGCGGGAGCTGGCCGAACGGCCCCGGCGGCTGATCAACCCTGAGATCCGCGAGTACTTCCGCGACGTGTCGGACCACTTGGCCCGGGTGCACGAGCAGGTGGCCAGCTTCGACGAGTTGCTCAGCTCGATCCTGCAGGCCGGTCTAGCCCGGGTCGCGGTGGCCGAGAACGAGGACATGCGCAAGATCTCGGCCTGGGTGGCGATCGCCGCCGTCCCCACCATGATCGCCGGGATCTACGGCATGAACTTCGACCACATGTGGGAGCTGCACCAGCGGTTCGGATATCCGGGGATCCTGCTGCTGATGGGCCTGATCTGCGCGGTCATGTTCCGCGGATTCAAGCGCAACGGCTGGCTGTAGCGCCGGTCATCATGGATGGCGAACTGGCCGGCTGGGGTTCGATCCGCGACGTACCAGGAGTGCTGGCCGGGCATGCCCAGCGGATCGGTGACGGCTGGCTGACCGGCGTCACGGTGGTGATTCCGCCGCCGGGATCGACGGGATCGGTGGACGTGCGGGGTGGCGGCCCGGGCACGCACGAGACCGACGCGCTGGACCCATCCACCTTGGTGGCGACCGTGGACGCCGTCGTGCTCACCGGAGGCAGCGCCTTCGGGCTGGCCTCGGCTGGCGGGGTCCAGCGCTGGTGCCGCGAACAGGGCCGGGGCTTCCCCGCTGGACCACCGCACGATCCGCGCTCGATTCTGGTGCCGATCGTGCCTGCGGCGGCGGTGTTCGATCTGGGCCGAGGCGGCGCCGTCGGTGCTACTCCGGATCCGGAGATGGGTTACGCCGCAGCGGTTTCGGCTTGGGAGGCGAGCGGCCCGCTGTCCGGGCAGCTGGGCGCGGGGACTGGAGCCCGGGTGGCGCGGCAGCAGTTCGCCGGTGGGGCCGGCACGGCCAGCCTGCCCCTGGTCAGTACGGATCCCGATACGGGGCCGGTCGAGGGCGTGGTGGCCGGTGCGGTGGCCGTGATCAATGCGGCCGGCAGCCCGTTCACACCGTCCGGCGGCTTCTACGCCGAGCCCTTCATGCCCTCCGGCTACCGCCTGCCAAGCCCGCACCAACCTTCCGGCGTTGAAACCCCCTCGGGCGCAACGATTACTGGCCGGCCGCCCGCTGACAGCGCGGCCCTGAACACCACCCTGGTGGTGATCGCCACCAACGCCCGGCTGGATCCGGGCCAGTGCCAGCGCACGGCCATCTGCGGCCACGACGGCATCGCCCGGGCGCTGGTCCCGGCCCACACCATGCTGGACGGCGACACCGTGTTCGCGCTGTCCACCGGCGTGATCGAGCTGCCCTCCAGGGCCATGATCGAACTGCAGGCGCTGGCGGCGCAGGTCACCCTGCTGGCCATCGCGGACGCTGCTCGCCGGATACCGCTGACTCCGGGTTAGTCCCCAGCGCACCGGCGGGGAGGATCAATGGCTGACATCAAGCAGATCTGCGCCGGTCCGGTGTGATGCTCCTCCCGGCCGAGCCGGTGCCGGGCGGTTCAGGCCGGCCCGTTGCCGCTGTCGCGCTCCTCCTGCCGTTTGCGCTCGATCATTTCGCTGTAGGTGGGACCGCTGGCCGCCTGAGCGTGTTCCGGCTGATCCGGCTGGCCGGCTCCGACTGGCATCGCGGTCGCGCCCGGAGCAGCCGAGCTCCCGTAGGCCGGTCCGCCAGCCGGGGCGGTGGGAGCGGCCACGGCCGGGCCACGGCCGGTGCCGCCGGGCAGCTTGTTGAGCAGGCTCATAGCCTGGCCGGCCTGCTCGTCCAGGCAGAGCACGCGGTACTCCCCGGCCACGATCTGACTGGTTGAGGTGAAGTCGCGGCGGCCGCCGGTGAAGGCATAGGAGATCAGCCCGAACAGCAACCCGAACGCCGCCCCGATGAACACCGCCGCGATCAGGCTGAAGCCCTGGGCTCCCCCGAACAGTGAGATCAGCAGGCCGACGAAGAGGCCGAACCACGCCCCCGACGCCATGCCGGCGATGGCCACCCGGCTGTAGGTGAGCCGTCCGGTAACCCGCTCCACCATCTGCAGATCCACCCCGACGATGGTCACCGCCTGCACCGGAAAGTGCTCGTCGGACAGAAAGTCGACCGCTCGCTGAGCCTGGGCGTAGGTGGCGTAGCGGGCGATGGTCATGCCCTTGGGCGGCGTGGGCAGGCCCGGCTGCTGGTTCTTCTGGAAAGGGGCGAGGTTAGACATGTGATCATTGTCCCTGCGAGGTCTGGATCCAGGCTGTATGAATGCTGATCCTTCCTGGTGCCGGTGAACTCTGCCACCGAACGCGTCCAGCGGCGAAAGAGTGGAATAGCTTCGCCGATAACTCAGTTCACAAGCTGTGCTCACGACCTGATCTGCTGTCCGAATGGCGGACAGATCTTTGACCGGTCCGAATTGTGAACGTACTGTCAATGAAGCCATCCAGAGCGGCCGAGAGACCTGGCTCGAAGACGCCGCAGCAACCACCCCATCGAGGGCCGGTGCTACCGCCAGGGTCGATGGGAGAGACATGACAGGGCAGCCTCCACCGCTGATCATGCTGACCAAGCGTCACCATGTGGATCTTCTGCGTACGGCCAGCGCGATCTGTCGTTAGCCCCGATCGCCCAGCCGAGTTCCGGCATCAGCCCAGGCTCACGTCTGCCCTGCCTCGCTCGTCCGGTGTCAGCCGGCGCCCGCTTTGGCGCTCGACTGCGACCGTGAGCTGCCAGCAGGGCACATCGAAGGAGATTCGTGCCCACCCCTGCAGAGTCCGCCCCCGAGGCGAAGCGCACCGCGCGCCCGGAGCGCCCGGAGCGCCCGGTACGCGGGGGTGCCTCTCGCCCGGAAGGGCAGTGGGCGCTGGGGGAGACAACCGCGCTGAACCCGAACGAGGCCTGGAAGGCTCGCGAGGGTGGTCTCGCCGTCCGGGAGCGGGTGCTCTCCACCTACGCCCGTGAGGGTTTCGCCAGCATCCCGGGCGAGGACCTGCGCGGGCGGCTGCGATGGTGGGGGCTGTACACCCAGCGCAAGCCCGGAATCGACGGCGGCAAGACCGCGGTGCTCGAGCCGGAGGAACTGGACGACGAGTACTTCATGCTGCGGGTCCGGATCGATGGCGGGGCGCTGACCCTGGCCCAGCTGCGGGTGCTGGCCCACATCAGCGAGCGGTTCGCTCGCGGCACGGCCGACATCACCGATCGGCAGAACATCCAGTACCACTGGATCCGGATCGAAGACATGCCCGAGATCTGGCGGCTGCTCGGCAGCGCCCGCCTGATCACCACCGAGGCCTGCGGCGACACCCCCCGGGTGGTGCTCGGATCGCCGGTGGCTGGGATCGCCCGGGACGAGATCATCGACGGCACCCCGGCTATCAAGGCGATCGTCAAGCAGTTCATCGGCGATCCGGAGCTGGCCAACCTGCCGCGCAAGTTCAAGACCGCGGTCAGCGGCAGCCCGCACCAGGACGTCGCGCACGAAGTGCACGACATCGCCTTCATCGGCGTCGTGCACCCGGATCACGGGCCGGGCTTCGATCTGTGGGTCGGCGGCGGCCTGTCCACCAATCCCATGCTGGGCCAGCGGCTGGGCGCCTGGGTGCCGCTGAATGAGGTGCCCGAGGTCTGGCACGGGGTGATCCGGATCTTCCGGGACTACGGGTACCGGCGGCTGCGAACCCGGGCCCGGCTCAAGTTCCTGGTCGCCGACTGGGGCCCGGAGCGGTTCCGGGACGTGCTGGAGAACGAGTACCTCAAGCGCAAGCTGATCGACGGCCCGGCGCCGGAGCTGCCGGCCGGGACGCACGACCACATTGGCGTGCACCGGCAGCGCAATGGCCGGTTCTACGTCGGCGCCGCGCCGCTGGTCGGACGAGTTCAGGGGCTGGCGCTGCGCCAGCTGGCCGACGCGATGGAGCGGGCCGGCAGCGCCCGGCTGCGGCTGACCGCACAGCAGAAGCTGGTGGTGCTGGACGTGGCCGCCAAACGAGTGCCGGACCTGCTGGACGACCTGGACGCGATCGGACTTTCGGCCCGTCCTAGCGCTTTCCGCCGCGGAACCATGGCCTGCACCGGCATCGAGTTCTGCAAGCTGGCGATCACGAACACCAAGGACACCGCCGCCACCCTGGTGCAGGAGCTGGAGGAACGGCTGGCCGACGTCCCCGAGCTGTTCAATCTGGACGGCCCGGCGTTGTCGATCAACATCAACGGCTGCCCGAACTCCTGCGCCCGGGCCCAGATCGCCGACATCGGGCTGAAGGGCATCCAGGTACCCGATCCCGATGACCCGCAGGGCCCGACGGTGGACGGATTCCAGATTCACCTCGGCGGCGGGCTCGGCCTGAACGCCGGGTTCGGCCGCAAGCTGCGTGGGCTGAAAACCACCGCGGCCAGCCTGCCGGACTACGCCGAGCGGGTGTTGCGGCGCTGGCTCGATCAACGGGCCGACGACGAGCGCTTCGCCGACTGGGTGCTGCACGCCGACGAGGAGGACCTGCGATGAACACGGCCTCCTCGTCTGCCCCCGGCCAGCAAAGTCAGCGGGCAGTTCCCTACCACTGCCCGTTCTGCGCGGAAGAGGATCTGCGCCCGGTGCCGTCCGGCGCCGTCGACGGGCTGACCCGGGGCGGCTGGCACTGTCGCAGCTGCCTGCGCGTGTTCTCCCTCAGCTTCTTCGGCCTGCATCAGCCTTTTTCGGAGAGTGAGCAGTCATGATCGGCTCCTTGATCAGCCGTCCCGAGGACGTGGCCGCCGCCCTCGAAGAAGATCCGTACGGGTTCGCCGCCGAAGCCAACAGCGTGCTGGACGGCGCCGATCCGCTGACCGTCCTCGGCTGGGCCGGGCGGGCGTTCGGCCACGACCTGGTGGTCACCGCATCCATGGGTGACACCGTGCTGGCCCATCTGACGTCGCGCGCCGTGCCGGGCACCACGATGCTCTTCGTCGATACCGGCTACCACTTCATCGAGACCATCGGCACAGCCCAGGCGGTGGAGGCGTCGTATCCGCTGCGGATGCTGACCGTGCGGCCGAAGGAGACCGTGGCCGAGCACGAGGCCGCTCACGGCAAGCTGTACCTGACCGACCCGGACGCCTGCTGCGCGGCGCGCAAGGTGGCACCGCTCAATCGCACTCTGCGCTCCTATCGGGCATGGGCCACCGGGCTGCGCCGGGACGAGAGTGCTACCCGGGCGCATACGCCGACCGTGCAGTGGAACGAGCGCAAGGGCCTGCTCAAGCTGGCGCCGATCGCGGACTGGACGCAGGCCGACATCGACGCCTACCTGGACGCGTTTCCGGAGGTCCTGACCAATCCGCTGCTGCAGCTGGGCTATCGCTCAATCGGCTGCGAGCCGTGCACCCGCGCGGTCCTTCCGGGCGAGGACGCCCGGGCCGGGCGCTGGGCCGGGCGGGCCAAGACCGAGTGCGGCATCCACCAGTAGCCGGCTGATCAGCTGATCATGCAGGTTCTTGCAAGATCAGCGCCGGTCGAGGGTGTGGGCCAACTTTCACCTTGATCAGCGCCTGATTGTGAGCTCCGCCGCGATCACGCCCGGCTCGCTTCTGTGGACGACCCGGTTGGCGCTGCCCGGCCCGGCCTCGGGGGGCGCCAAGCAACCCCACGATGCGGCGCACGCCCCCGC
>CALMAR010000243.1:0-690 GCA_937859855.1 uncultured Kineosporia sp. | reverse complement strand
GAACGCCGCTCCTGCTTCCCAGCCGATTCCCAGCCGATCGGCAGCGTGGCCCGGACCCGGTCGAACCCGCGATCACGGGCCAGCTCGAGCAGAGCGTGCCCTCGGGGGCCGCGTAGAACAGGCTCTGCACGTCGCCGGGCGGGGCACGGTCCCCGGTCAGCGCCACGAAGAAGTCCTCGGACGCCGCGAACAGCGCCGGCAACGCCGGTTCGTCGTCCGGCTCGATGTCCCTGATCCGCAGGCCCCGGCCCGGCCTCGACGTCCGTCATCCGAGTACGTCAGCGCCTGAACAGCAGCCGGAGCAAGCGATTTCGCAGACCCGCGTGGCGCGCCGGGGCTCCCATCGGGCACGATCGCTGCTGTGCTGCCATCCTCGCCCGCCGACCCGGACCAGTTCAGTGGCAAGGCTCTCCCGGGTGCGGCCCGGCTCTTCGCCCGGCTGGCGCCGACCGTCCGCGGGCAGCTGGCCGGGGCAGCGATGATCGCGATCCCGGCGCTGGCTGAACCGCTGGCGCTGAAAGGCGCGGCGGGCTGGCTGATCGATTTCGTGGCGGCTCTGACGGGTGCGGCCGGGATCGTGGTGGTGTTCGGCGGACTGGCCTACCGGTTGCTCGAGCCAGTGGTGATCGGGGCCAAGGCCCGCGGCCGGTCCCTGGACGACGCCCTGCTCGGCCTCCCCCATGCCCGCGA
>CALMAR010000242.1 GCA_937859855.1 uncultured Kineosporia sp. | reverse complement strand
CCCGCTGCCCTCCTGGCCGCCGGGGTGGCCGGCGGGGTGAGCGCCGCCGCCACCCCGGCACACCCGGAGCTGATCCTGGCGGCGCTGGATGCCGGCGTGCCGGTCTTCTGCGAGAAGCCGGTCTCAGCCGATCCATCCGACAGTGTGGACGTGATGCGTCGCACCGCCGAGTCCGGGATTCCGGTGCAGATCGGTTACCCGCGGCGTTTCGATGCAGCCTTCGCCGCAGCCCGAGACGCCGTTCAGAACGGGGATCTCGGCTGGGTTCACACTGTCCGGTCGACCACTCTCGACCCGGCGCCGCCGGCCGACGGCTACATCCGGGCCTCCGGCGGGATCTTCCGTGACTGCAGCGTGCACGACTTCGACGCGGTGCGGTTCGTCACCGGCCAAGACGTCGTCGAGGTCTACTCGACCGGGAGCAACCAGGGCGCCGCCATCTTCGACGAGGTCGGTGACGTGGACACGGCCGCCACCGTCCTGGTGCTGGCTTCCGGCGCACTCGCCGTCGTCTCCAACACCCGGTACAACGCCCGCGGGTACGACGTCCGGATGGAGGTGCACGGTTCGGCCGACTCGATCGCCGCCGGGTTGGAGGACCGCTGGCCGATCCGATCGACTGAACCGGGTGTCAGCTTCCCGTCCGGAAAGCCGCACTCCTTCTTCATGGACCGGTTCGCCGCGGCTTTCCGAGCCGAACTGGCGGCCTTCACCGAACTGGTGGCCGGCCGCATCTCGTCCCCGTGCACGGTGGCTGACGCCGTCGAGGCCAGTTGGATCGCTGAAGCCGCCACCCGATCGCTGAACGAACACCGACCCGTCGCTCTCGACGAGGTCCGACTCCAGGAGGTTGCAAAGTGAGGAGCGCACTTGAGCGGGTCGCCGGAGCCCCGATCTCCTGGGGTGTCTGCGAGGTTCCCGGCTGGGGGTACCAGATGAGCCCCGAACGGGTGCTTCGCGAGATGGTCGAGGTGGGCCTGCATGCCACCGAACTGGGATCCGACGGCTTCCTCCCGCCGTCCCCAGAGGGCAAGGCCGAGACCCTGGCCGGCTACGGCATGCACGGGCTGGGAAACTTCACCCCGGTACTGCTGCACGACGCCGGCACCGACCCCGTCCCTGAGGTCGAGCGGGTGCTCGCCGGCTTCGACGCGGTGGGCGCCGACGTACTGGTGCTCTCGGCCATCACCGGCCTGCGCGGCTACGACAGCCGCCCCGAACTCGACACGGCAGGGTGGGACACGCTGCTCGGCAACCTCGACACTCTGAGCCGGCTCGCGGCCGAGCGCGGGGTTCGCGCCGTCCTGCACCCGCACGTGGGCACCATGGTGGAGACAGGCAGCGACGTCCAGAAGGTGCTGGAAGGATCCTCGATCGCGCTCTGCCTGGACACCGGCCACCTGCTGATCGGAGGCACGGACCCGGCGGCCCTGACCCGCCAGCATCCGGAACGGATCGCCCACACCCACCTCAAGGACGTCGACAACGCACTGGCCAAGCGGGTTCAGTCGGGCGAGCTGACCTACACCGATGCCGTGCGGAGCGGGATGTACAAGCCGCTGGGTCGCGGTGATGTCGACATCGCCGGGGTGGTCAGCCACTTGGAGGCCCACAACTACACCGGCTGGTACGTTCTGGAGCAGGACGCCATCCTCGACGAGGAGCCGCAAGGTGAGGGCCCGGTGGCCGAGGTGCGGGAGAGCGCCGAGTACGTCCGATCCGTCATCCGAGGCCTGTGATTTGACATGGAGTCAGCATCTGCGCAGCCGAAAACTATTGCCGAGAAAGCCGAACCGCTTCGCGTAGGGCTTCTGGGAGCGTCCCGGATCGCCCTGGAAGCACTCGTCTCACCGGCCGCCGACGGTGCCGTGCGCCTGGTGGCTGTGGCAGCCAGGAATCGTGACCGCGCAGCGCAGTTCGCCGCCGACAACGGGATCGATCGGGTTGTCGACGGCTATGAGGAGCTGTTGGCCGATCCCGAGGTCGAGGTGGTCTACAACGCACTTCCCAACAGCCTGCACGGGCCCTGGAACCTGGCTGCCATCAGGGCAGGGAAGCACGTCCTGAGCGAGAAACCCTTCGCCAGCAACGCGGATGAAGCACGTCAGGTTGCTGCGGAGGCCATCGACTCCGGCCGGGTCGTGTTCGACGCCTTCCACTACCGCTACCATCCGATCTTCGATCGGTTTCTGGCGACTGTCGCCAACGGCGAGATCGGCACTCTCCGGTCGCTTCAGGTGCGCATGTTGACCCCGCCCCCGCCCGACGACGACATCCGCTGGGAACTGAACCTGGCCGGCGGTGCCATGATGGACCTTGGTTGCTACGCGCTGCACGTCGTGTGCACCGTCGCCGCGGCTCTGGGCGGTGAACCCCAGCTGTTGGACGTCTCGATGGGTGAACGGTCCGGCCACCCCGGAGTCGACCAGTGGTTCACGATCGAGTCGATGCTCCCTGGCGGAGCCCGGGCTCTGGTGCATGGCGACATGGACCATGCGGGGTGGGAGTTCTCGCTGCGTGCGGAGGGAAGTGACGGCAGCGTCGTGGTGAAGAACTTCATCAAGGTGAACACCGATGATCGCCTGGTCTTGCACCGATCGGGCCGAGGCGAGCGAATCGAACATCTCGGCAAGCGCAGCACCTACCACTATCAGGTCGATGCACTGACTGGTGCCGTGCGTCATGGGTTACGCTTCCCGACAGATGCAGCTGACGGGGTGGTAAACCTCGAGCTCATTGACGAGTGTTACCGGATGGCGGGTCTTGAGCCCCGGCCTCGCCATCCCCAGGGAGTGAAGTGATCAGCCGACCCTCGTGAAACCATGACGGACACCATGCCGAGCAACTCCACGCCGATGAAGTCTCCTCCGCAGCCGACGCCGAAGGGCGACCGGGAAGCGCCTGGGCTCGATCTTGTCACCAAGGTCGGAGCCGTGCTTGACGCCTTGGAGAAGCATGGTGAGTTGACGGCTACGGAGCTGGCCGCCTGGACGGGAGAACCGCTCAGCTCCATCTATCGCCTCGTGCGCAGCCTGGCGAGGATCGGATGGCTGGACAGAGGGGTACGGAAGGGGGGATACCGCCTCGGTCTGCTCTTTCTCTCGGTGGGTTCGGTTCTGGAGGACGCCATCGACATTCGGATCGCGGCATTGCCCGCGCTGAGGCACCTGGTGGCCGAGACCGGCGCGACAAGCTTCCTGTGTGTGCGTCGAGCCGGCCGCGCTGTCTGCGTGGAGCGGATCGAAGGCTCGACCGTTCGCTCCGTGGCGCTGGAACTGGGCAACTCGTTGCCGCTGTACTCCGGAGCGGCTCCTCGTGCACTCCTCGCCTACCTTCCCCTTGCCGAGCAGCTGGCAGTTCTGCGTGACGCCGTTCCACAACCGGGCGACCCGGACCGCCCTCCGCCGGCGGCGGTCCTCGCTGACGCCGACGCGAGTCGGTCTGCCGGATACACCGTTTCGGACGGGGACGTCACACCCGGGATCGCGGCTCTGGGAGTTCCCGTGTTCAACCACCGCGGCGATCTCGCGGCCGCGATCTCGATCAGTGGCTTGCACAGTCAGGTCTTGGGCGATCTCGCCGAGAGGAACATCGCGCTCATCCGGGAAGCCGCCACCTCGGTGAGCCGGGCACTGGGAAATTCACGTCCCGACAGTCAAGGTGTGCCCCGGTGATGGAACCACCGGTTGGAATCCTCGCTCGGACCGCCGCAGTGACCGAACTCCTGGCTGCACAGGGTCCTCTCACGCCCGCAGACATCGCGGATGGCATCGGCATGCCGCGCGCCAGCGTCTATCGACTGGTCGATGCCCTCCAGGCGATCGGCCTGACCGATACGCGGCCGGGCGGCCAGGTAGGTCTGAGCCTTCGTTGGTTACGGCTGGCAGATGCCGCCTCGTCAGCCTTGAGGGAATGGGCAGGAGCCGACCTGGTCCTTGGCGATCTGGCCAAGAATACCGGGCAGACGGCATTCTTGAGTGTGCCACGAGCCGAGGCAGCGCTCTGCATCCGATGGGCGCAAGGCAGCGGAATCGGCGTGCTGATTCTTCGACCTGGCCGATCTCTGCCGCTATATGCCGGAGCGGCAGGTAGATTGTGCCTCGCTTATCGCAGCGATCTCGGAGAACTCCTGGAACGCGGGCCATTTCCACGATTGACACCACGGACACTCACCACGGCCGATGAACTCAAGGCCGATGTCCAAGCCACCCGGGCACGGGGATACTCGGTATCCGACGAAGACGTGACCCAGGGGATCGCGGCGCTGGGCGCGGCCGTCATTGACGGCGGAGGGGAATTGGCTGCGGCGGTCTCCATCGGTGGTCTGGCCGTCGACTTCGACCGAGATGGCAAGCGCTTCGTGAGCGTTCTCCGTGAGGCAGCCGAACAGCTGTCCACGAACCTCAGCAGCTAGGCGTTGCTGTCCGGACATGCTACCGGCGTGACGCTGCCGCTTCTGCCTGCTTCAGTACCTCTCGCGCGCTGTCGGCCGCCTTGCTCAGCGCCTCCCGAACGGGCAGGGACCGGTGCTCTTCAGAGA
>CALMAR010000241.1 GCA_937859855.1 uncultured Kineosporia sp. | reverse complement strand
CTCGTGGAGCGCGGGCAGCCTTGACCGCGCCGGTGCCATTGGCGGCGGCCGGAGCGGCGGCCTGCCCACTCTGGCCATTCTGATGACCGCGAATGGCCTCGAGCAGCTCCGACTTGCGCATCCTGCCCGTGCCGCTGATGCCGAGCTGGGCCGCGACGGCCTGAAGTTGGGGCAGCCGGAGAGTAGAGAGATCGGCTTGACCGGCGGACGCCGGTGTGGCAGCAACGACCTCGGTGGTGTCTGTCACGAAAGGTTTCCCCTCCTTGGCCATGTCATTTGGACACGACCCGCGGGTTGACGTTCGGAATCGAACGGTGGAAGAGCCGCAAGGATCACGCACCGGCGCGAAGTGGGTTGCGGCAGGTTACAGCGGCTGGGGCTCAGACAGCCAAGCCTCCGAACGGCTGCACACGTACTGTAACACTGGCGGAGGCCAGAGCGAAGAACCAGTGTTTACCGGCATTCTGCCTCAGTTCGCCGGCTGGTTCCCGCAACGCTTACCGGCCCACATCGGCAACGCTAATCACCTTCTGTAGCCGTTAGAGCGCCAACGGTATCGACCCCGGGGCGCCGGATCTGCCAGGACGCCGCTGCCAGCTGCTCTGAGGCCGATGACGAAGCAAGTGCTGACTGCACAGCGTCCGCAGCGGTGTCTCCAATTCCCAGTACCAGCACGCTGGGACCAGCACCGGAGACGACGGCGGCGCCGCCGAGAGCCCGGATCCGGGTAACGAGTTCGGCGGTCCGGGGCATGGCCGGACCGCGTTGGCGCTGGTGCAGCCGATCCTCAGTGGCCGCCAGCAGGGCCTGCACCAGCAGGGCCGACCGAGCAGCGTTGAAGGCGGCGTCCGCATGCGGGACCTCGGCGGGCAGCATCGCCCGCGCGGTCGCGGTCGGCAGTTCGGCATCGGGTACGCAGATCACCGGATCCAGGTCGGCGCGAACCTCCAGCCGCAGCGCCTGCGGAACATCTCCGGCGTCCAGCCAGGACAGCGTGCAGCCACCCAGCAGCGCGGCTGCCGCGTTGTCCGGGTGGCCCTCGAAGCCGGTGGCCAGCCGCAACACCGTGGCGTCGTCCAAGGTGGACGGATCCGCCAGCGTGCCCCGTGCCGCCACCAGTCCAGCCACCACCGCGGCCGCTGAGGACCCCATTCCCCGGCCGTGCGGGATCTCGTTGCGGCATTGCAGCCGCAGCCCGGGCTGGGCGACCCCGGCGTGGTCGTAGGCGGCCCGGATCGCCTTCACCACCAGGTGCGTCTCGTCCAGCGGGACACCACCGGCCCCATGGCCGTCGACCTCCACCTCGATCCCGGCTGCAGCCAGCCGGAGCTGAATGACGTCGTGGATGCCCAGCGCGAGGCCCATGCTGTCGAAGCCCGGGCCCAGATTGGCGCTGGTCGCGGGCACCCGGACGGTGACTGTCACCCCGTCCCGGAGCCCCGAATGCCGCTTGGTCACCGGGACGGCGCTGGTCACGACAGGCCCAGGGCGCCGGCCACGCTCATCGCGTCGGCCTGCACCCGGACCGGCTCGACCGGGCCTCCGTCCTGCCCGCGCAGCGCCCACTGCGGATCCTTCAGGCCGTGTCCGGTCACCGTGCAGACCACGGTCAGCCCCGGGTCGAGCTCGCCGGCCGCGTGCACCTGCAGCAGTCCGGCCACCGAGGCAGCCGAAGCCGGTTCGACGAACACGCCCTCTTTGCTGGACAGCAGCCGATGGGCCTGCAGGATCGCCGGGTCACTGACGGCGTCGATCCGCCCGCCGGAGGAATCGCGGGCGCTCAGCGCCTGCTTCCAGGAAGCCGGGTTGCCGATTCGGATGGCGGTGGCGATGGTCTCAGGTGAGTCGACCGGGTGGCCGAGCACGATCGGAGCTGCGCCTTCGGCCTGGAATCCCCACATCCGCGGGGTTCTTGAGGCCACCGGCTCGGCACCGCCGGCGTACTCGGTGTACCCCTTCCAGTAGGCGGTGATGTTTCCGGCGTTGCCGACCGGCAGGCAGTGGACGCTGGGAGCATCGCCGAGCGCGTCGACGATCTCGAACGCCGCCGTCTTCTGACCCTCGATCCGGGCCGGGTTCACCGAGTTGACCAGCTCGACCGGGTAGGCCTCGGCCAGCTTGCGGGCCACCGTGAGGCAGTCGTCGAAGTTGCCGTCCACCTGGATCAGGGTGGCGCCGTGGGCGATCGCCTGGCTCAGCTTTCCCATCGCGATCTTGCCGTCCGGCACCAGCACGGCGCAGGTCATTCCGGCCGCCGTGGCGTAGGCCGCGGCGGAGGCCGAGGTGTTGCCGGTGGACGCGCAGATCACCGCCTTGGTCCCGCTGGCCAGGGCCACGGTGATCGCGGTGGTCATCCCCCGGTCCTTGAACGACCCGGTCGGATTCACGCCTTCGCATTTCAGCCAGACCTCGCAGCCGGTCAGCGCCGAGATAGTGCTGGCCCGGACCAGCGGTGTCCCGCCCTCCCCCAGGCTCACCGGCGGAACACTGCGGGGAATGCCCGGCAGCCGGTCGCGATATTACTCGATCACTCCACGCCACTGATGAGCCATGCCCAAGTACCCCACCACCCGCATCACACCGTCGACCGCCGCGACCACCTCCAGCCGGGCCAGGCGCTGCACGGTGGC
>CALMAR010000240.1 GCA_937859855.1 uncultured Kineosporia sp. | reverse complement strand
GTATGCCGCTCAGGCGGTACGGCAGGCGACCGACGTCAAGCCGTCCCTGGTCAGCAAGGTGGCGAATCTGGACGGCGCAGCGGCCCAGCAAGCGGCCCGGATCAAGGCGCTGTCGTCGCTGGCCCCGGGTTCTGCTCGGACGCAGGCGGCCAGCCAGGCGGCCATCGCCGGCCTGCGCCGGGCCGCCATCTCCAGCGGGATCGGAGTCGGCAGTGACGTGCTGGACAAGTCTGGAGCGACCGACCCGATCGAACCCTGGTTCACGTTCGGCCGTTATGCCAGTCGCTGATCCGGCCGGTTGGTCACTGCTGCTGCCCAGCAACTGGCACCACATCCCGCTCGGGGCGGACCGGCATCGCCGGGTGGCCGCGCTGCTGCGCTCACAGCTGGCCACCCTCCCCCGCGATGCGGTGTTCCGCTGGCGGCGAGAACTGGAGGACCAGATCAACGCTCTGGTGGACGACGCCGTCCAGCAGGGCGGGCGCGATCTCTACCTGCTGATCGATTCACGCTATGGACTGCCGCTGGCCGCGAGCTGCTTAGCTAGTCTGGTGAATGCTCCTCTGCCGGAAGGGATATCCGGCGAAGCCGTGGCCAATGCGCTGGCTGACCGGGACAGCGACAGGCCGGGCACACTGCTGATCGAGGGGCGGGAGTGCGCGGCGATCCGGCGCCGCGAACCACTGACCAACGAGGACGACGCGGCCGGGGCCCCGGCCTCACCGGCCACACTGATGGTCACCACATTGGACGTTTTCGCCCCTTTCCCCGGAACCCAGCAGACCCTGCTGTTGTCGTTCCGGACGCCGGTCGATGATCTGGCCGGCCCGATGGCGACCCTGTTCGAGGCGATGGCCCAATCGCTGCGCTGGACCCGGGAGTGATATGGACAACTGGCTGTACGTCGATCTGACCGATGAGTGGATCATGGCCGATCTGGACGTCGACCCGGGCGCCTGGGCCCGAGAGGTCGTGCGGATGCGCGCATCGGAGCAGAAGATCCGGCTGGGCCGCCGGCGGGTGGCCGAACTGGCCTCGCTGATGGTGTCCACGATCGAGCTGGCCCAGGCCGAAGATCCGCGCCCGACCCTGCTCCTGTTCCTGGCGCCGGATGCCGGCCAGTTCGCGATCACCAGCGTCAGCGTCCGGGCCGAGCCGGTCGATGACGGCGTCACGCTGCATGACCTGGTCGAACAGCTCAAGATGCCGGCCGAGATGCTCGAGCAGGCACGAGTCGAGGAGACGGTCCAGACCAGGAGCGGAACGGCCTTCCATGTCATCCAGCGATACCGCGATCCGGTGGACCCCGGACACGAGATCGTGATGGAGTCCGAGGCGTTCGGCTGGATCCTCGAGGACTTCGACGGACCTATCGTGGTTCTGCTTTCCACCAGCTATCTGGATATGGTGGCCGCCGCGACATGGCGCCCCCAGCTGGCCGCTCTGGCCTCCAGCCTGGTGCTGAAGTCAGGGCCGGACGAGACGCCGGCACAGTGAACCGAGACTGCTGACCCGAGGGAGACACTGGTGCAAGCGCTGCAGTACAAGAAGTACGGAGGCCCAGAGGTGATCGAGTGGGCCCAGGCACCGGACCCGCATGCTGGCCCGGGGCAGATCAGGGTGGGGGTGCGCGCGGCGAGCATCAATCCGATCGACTGGAAGACCTTCAGCGGGGCGATGGCTGGCGACAAGCCGATGAAAGGGACCGGCTATCTCGGCTACGACGCCGCCGGGGTCGTGGACGAGGTGGGCGACGGCGTGACCGGCGTCGCCGTGGGCGACGAGGTGTTCGGGCGCGGTATGAACACGATGGCCGGGTACGCCGTGCTCACGGCGTGGACGGCCAAGCACCCGTCCACCGACTGGGCGGTTGCCGCAGCGGCTGGCGTCACCGGGGAGACCGCGGAGCGGGTCCTGCGGCTGTCGGGAATCCAATCCGGAGAAACACTCTTCGTGGATGGCGGCGCTGGCGGCGTGGGCGCGGTGACAGTCCAGATGGCGATCGCCCGGGGCGTCCAGGTGATCGCCTCGGCCGGGGAGCAGAATCAGAGCTACCTGCGGGAGATCGGCGCGGTCCCGGTGCTGTACGGCTCCGGAGTGGCCGGCCGGGTCCGGGATGCGGCGGGCGGCCCCGTGGCCGCAGTGATCGATGTGGCGGGCAAGACTCCGATCGAGGACCTGATCAGCCTGGTGGCGGACCCGTCGAAGGTGGTCACCATCGCCAATTTCGGCGCTGGTCAGGCCGGCGTGCAGGTGACTGGCGGTGAAGGGGACAGCCACCCGATGGAGGCGCTGGCCCTGGTCTCTGATCTGCTCGAGCAGAACAAGCTCGTGATCAAGATCCAGACGTTCCCGTTCACCCGGGCCGCCGAGGCCTATCAGATCAGTCAGGCCGGACATGTCCGCGGAAAGCTCGTACTGGTTCCGTAGTCTCTGCACCTGACTGCCGGGCACTGATGGGAGCTGGCGAGGTTGGCGGACATTGATCAGTTGATCACCCAGGTGGCGCACCTCGATCAGGAGGTGACCGCCCGGGACCTGGATCTCCGGGTGCCCGAGACGCTGGCCGCCAGCCGGACGGCGGCCGATCGGATCCTCGCTCAGACCCAGGACCCCGATCGGCTCTGGGCGCTGGAGCAGACGGCCAGCCAGCCGGACAGCAGCCTGAGCAAGCTGACCCGGCTGGCCATCAAGCTGGCCCGCTCCCGCGCTTTTCTGCTGAACACCCAGCAGGAGCTCATGGTTTCGGTGGTGATCCCGGCCTACGACGAGACCGTCCGGCTGATGCCGCGGGGCACCGGTCCCGGCCAGGACCCGCACGGCGAGGACTTCGCCGTGCAGAAGAGCAGGCAGCTGCAGTGGTTGTTCGCCGGCACCAGCAGCTCTTACTACGTGGTGATCGTGGACGAAATGTCCAAGGCCGAGCCACAGACCAGTGGCGAGGCGATCGCCCAGGTGATCGGTGAGAATTCGCTGCCCGGCTTCCGGGTGCTGTTCCTGACCGACGGCGTCCGGCAGGACAAGTCCGGCAATGGCCTGGTCGCCGCCGCTCTGCGTGGGGTCGAGCACCCGAAGAACACCCGCAAGGCGGGGGCGGTCTACTACGGCGCGGCCAAGGCGATCGAGCTCCACGGCAGCGGCCCGGACCACGTTCTCATGATCACCGACTGCGATCTGTCAGTGGATCTGGCTCAGCTGGGCAACCTGGTCGCTCCCGTGCTGACTCGAAACGCGGTCGCCGCCGCCGGTTCCCGGCGCCTGCCCGAGTCGCTGCTGGAGATCGAGCCCGGGCGCAACACCCGGGCCAACGCAGCCCGGTACTTCCGGGAGATCCTGCTACCGGGCCTGCTGCCGCTCGACACTCAGTGCGGGGCCAAGGTCTTCGCGGCCGATGCGCTGGCCCAGGTGATCGGATCGGGTCTGACCGTGCTGGACTTCAGCTTCGACATCGAGTTGCTGACCAAGCTCGCCCTGCGATTCGGTCCCGGCCGGATCGTGGCCGTCCCGGTCGCCTGGTTCGACTCCTCCGAGCTGACCACCACCGACTCGTCGGTTCACTTCGGCATCATGCGAACACAGCTGGGCATCGCCGAATCCAGCCGCACCGGATCCGGGCCGGACTTCGACGCGGCGGTCGCGCTGGCTCACCGGTTGACCGGTGACGAGCAGGTGTGGCTGGCCTTTCTGGAACGGCTTGGAGCTGACCCCGGACTGCTCGACGGCATCCAGAGCTTCGACCCGGCCCTGTTACCGGAACTCGGCCAGTTGGCTCCCACCATCCCCAATGGATCTGCGCCGCAGTGATTTTCGGAAGCGTCACCGTCACTCGTGCTGAACGCGCCCAACCCCGGCCCGGTGACGAGCTGGTGGACGCCAAGGTCGTGATGGATCGCGGCTTCACCGTCCCGGGCGCGCCGGAGCGCGTCTGGCCCTGGCTGGCGCAGTTGGGCAAGGGGCGGGCCGGCTGGTACCTGCCCCGCTCGATCGAACGCTTCATCCCGCCATCGCATCGGGCCGCCCGGGCCGTGGAGCCACGCTGGCAACAGCTCAGCGTGGGCGACGTCGTCCCCGATTACGGTGGTGCGGCGGCCACTTTCGAGGTGGCTGAGATCGCGCCTGCGCACACCCTGGTGTATCGGTCCCAGCGTGGCCGCATGCACATCTCCTGGGCCATCACCCTGCAGCCGATAGCCGGTCCGGCGCCGCGAACCCGGGTGCTGCTGCGACTGCGCCTGGCCCCGGTCCGGCGCCCCTGGCTGGCCCGGGTGGGCGAACTCATCGACGTCATCACCATCGCCGGCCTGGCGGCCGGTCTGCACGAACGCTTGGACGAACAGGCAGCCCAGCCAGGCCCCTGAATCCCGCTTCTGGTGACATCACCGGGCCTGACCGAGCCGATTCGCCCGTCGTCCAGACGGGTGGCCGTTCTTCAGCGCCAAGATCTCCCCGCCGATGAAGTGCGGTGCTGCAGCTGACTTCTTCTGGCGCGCCTCAAGTTTCTCGCTTTGCGCCCCGCGCACTGCTGGCCGCCGTCGCCTCGATAGCCCTGCTGCTGGCGGGGACAGTCGCACTGGCACCCGCCGCCCAGGCGACGACCACCCTGATTGGCCCCGGCCCCTGGGACGATGGCTCCACCTACTGGTTCGGCACCGTGAACGGCGCCGTATCCAAGGTGCTGACCTGGACAGACCCGGTGTCGGGCAACAAGACCACCTACGTCGTGGGCTCGTTCGGTAGCGCCTCGAACGCCGGCAGCAGCGAATCCGGCGCCAACGCCGCCATCTACACCTGGGACCCGGCCCACCCCACCACCGGAACCTGGCATTTCGGCGGATTCTTCGACGAGGCGCCGCAGGACGCGGCGATCGACAGCCAGGGCAACC
>CALMAR010000239.1 GCA_937859855.1 uncultured Kineosporia sp. | reverse complement strand
GCCCTCCTCACCGTCATCGGCCGAGGCAGGGCCGGGCGAGCGCGGACGCGGCCAGCATGCGCCCGACGAGCCTGCTCAGCCGGCCGCTCCCAAGCCGGGACCGCCGATTCCGAAGCCCGCTCCGCCTTCCGGCGCCCCGCACACCTCCTCCCGCTGACCCCTGGTCCTTCCGCGCCGATCCGCGCTGATCCGCGCTGATCCGCGCTGATCAAGTTGAAAGTTGGCCCCGGGAGGCCAATCAAGGCGCTGATCAGGCAAGAAGCAGCAAGATCAGCGCGAAGGGGGGCGGCCGGCCCCGCGCTGGACCGCGTCAAGCAGGAGCTGGGCGATGTCCAGCACCTCGACGTCATCCCGGGCCTCGCCCCGGGACTGCTGAGCGGTCAGCCCATCGGACAGCATCACCCGGCAGAACGGGCAGCCGACCGCGATCGTGTCCGCGCCGGTGGCTACCGCCTCACTGGTCCGGGTCTCGTTGATGCGGGTTCCGATCCGCTCCTCCATCCACATCCGGGCCCCGCCCGCCCCGCAGCAGAAGGCCCGATTGCCGTGCCGGGGCATCTCCCGCAGCTCGATCCCGGGCAGCGCCTGGATCAGTTCGCGCGGTGGCTCGTAGATGTCGTTGTGCCGGCCGATGTAGCAGGGGTCGTGGTAGGTCACCACCGGGCCGGTTCGGGCCACCGCCTGAGCCGATCCGCTGGCCGGCCCGACCGGGGTGAGCCGGCCTTCTCGCACCAGCCGGTTCAGCAGCTGACTGTGATGCACAACCTCGTAATGACCGCCGAGCTGCGGGTATTCGTTCTTCAAGGTGTTGAAGCAGTGCGCGCAGGTGACGACGATCCGGGTCGCGCCGGCCTCGTTCAGCACCTCAACGTTCTGCATCGCCAGCTGCTGGAACAAGAACTCGTTGCCCGACCGCCGGGCCGAGTCGCCGGTGCAGGCTTCGCCGTCACCGAGCACCGCGAACGAAACCCCAGCCGTGTGAAGCAACTCGGCCACTGCGCGGGTGGTCTTCTTCTGCCGGTCGTCGTAGGCCCCCGCACAGCCGACCCAGAACAGGTACTCGACCGATCCGAGGTTCTCGACGTCCGCGCCCACCTGTGGCACCTCGAACGACAGGTCCTTGGCCCAGTCCATCCGCAGCCGGGGGGCCAGGCCCCACGGGTTGCTGTTGCGCTCAAGGTTCTTGAACAGCCCGTTCAGCTCGTTCGGGAAGGCCGACTCGATCAGCACCTGGTAACGGCGCATGTCAACGATGTGATCGACATGCTCGATGTCCACCGGGCACTGCTCGACGCAGGCGCCGCAGGTCACGCACGACCACAGCACGTCCGGGTCGATCACCCCGCCCTGAGCGTTGTAGGCCGACAGCGAGCCGAGCACGTCGCCGTGCGGGTCGGAGTGCCGGTCCGGCCCAGCAGGGACCGGCTCGGACGGCGTCTGCGGCATGGCCTGCGGCACCGGTGCCGTCGCGTGCTGCTGATAGCCGGTGTCCCCGACCAGCGGGATCCGGGCCGCCGCCATCGCCCCAGCCGGTATGCCCGCACCGTCCCCCTTCCCGGCCTGTTCGCGCTGCTCCTCACTGGCCAGGATCCACGGCGCCTTGCCGAACAGCTCGTCCCGCAGGCCCATGATCAGCAATTTGGGCGACAGCGGCTTCTGGGTGTTCCAGGCCGGGCACTGCGACTGGCAGCGCCCGCACTCGGTGCAGGTGGTGAAGTCGAGCAGGCCCTTCCAGGTGAAGTCCTCGATCTTGCCGGCGCCGAGGGCGGCGTCCTCGTCCAGCTCGTCGATCTTCTCGAAGTCCAGCGGCTGGCCACCGACCAGGATCGGCTCCAGCGCGCCCAGCGCCTTTGGCTCCCGCTTGGCGGCCACGTTGATCGGCGCCAGCCCGATGTGCAGGTGCTTGGAATACACGACGATCACCAGGAACGCCAGGATGACGCCGATATTGGCCAGCAGGAAAACGGTTTCGAGCGCTTCGTTGGCGGGCTGGCCGAGCGGCTCCAGCAGGCGAGCCACCGCTCGGGTCGCGAACGCGCCGCCGTCCATGAACGGGAAGACGCCGGTGTTGTACTGGGCTGCCCGATAGATCAGCAACGTGATCATGACCAGGCTGATCATGCTCAGGATCAGCCAGGCCGGGCCGGTGTGGGAACCGAAGAACCGGGAGTCGCGGCGCCGGCGGCCCGGGGCGTTGCGGACCCGGATCACGCTGAACGTGGCCAGCGCGATCAGCACGGCCACGGTGAAGAAGTCCTCCAGGAACCCGATCACCGGCCGGTGCCCGATCAGCGGAATGGCGAAGTCTCGCTCAAACAGTCCGCCGTAGGCCTCGATGATGGTCAGGAACAGGACGGTGAAACCCCAGAACGTGAACGCATGCGCAAGCCCGGGGACGGTCCAGCTGAGCAGCTTGCGCTGGCCGGCCACCTCGGCCAGCTGGGTGCGCAGCACCTGGGCCGGGTGATCCAGGCGACCCGGCTCCGGCTGACCGGAGCGGATCAGCCGGACCAGCCAGAGGATGCGCCGGCCCGCGACGGCGAAAGCGGCCAGCGTCATGGCCAGGCCGATCGTGAGGCGTAGCGCGATCATCTGTGCTCCCGAACCTGGTGGTGAACCCGGGCCAGTCTCTCAGTCCGGTGCGGCCGGGCCACCAGCCAGGGCCCCGCGCCAGCGGATAATGATCTGGTGGACGTCGCCGCCGCCGCCGCGGACCTTGATCTGCGGTTGCGGGTGGCCGGGCGGCCCGAGCGGGCCGAGAAGGAAGCGGCCTACCTGCGCAGCACCCTGCATCACTACGGCACATCGGTGCCGGACACCCGGGGGGCGGTCCAGGCGCTGCTGGCCCAGCACGCCGGTTTGACCCATCACCAGCTGCTGGACCTGGCTGGCCGGCTCTGGCGCGAACCGGAGGGCCGGCCGGTGCACGAGCGGCGGCTGGCGGCGGCGCTGCTGCTCACCCAGCGAGCCGGCCTAATCGGCCTGGACGACGTCCCGCCGATCGAAGGGATGCTGCGCGAGTCCCGGACCTGGGCGCTGGTGGACGTGCTGGCCGGCGACCTGCTCGGGCCGGCCCTTGAGCAGCAACCGGATCAGGCAGCGGTGACCGCGGTCCTGGACCGATGGGCCACCGACCAGGACTTCTGGATCCGGCGGGCGGCCCTGCTGGTGCATCAGCGCCCGCTGCGAGCGGGCCGGGGCGATTGGCCGCGGTTCGCCCGTTACGCCGGCGCGATGCTGGGCGAGAAGGAGTTCTTCGTCCGGAAGGCGATCGGCTGGGTGCTTCGCGAAACCGCCCGGACCCGGCCGGATCTGGTCTTCGAATGGCTGGCGCCGCGGGCCCGGGAGGCATCCGGGGTAACCATCGCCGAGGCGGTCAAGTACCTGTCCGGCGCCCAGCGATCCGCCATCCTCCAGCTGCGCCGGACTTGAGGGTTCGGCCGGACTTTCTTGTGGGTTTGGCCCGGAACCCTTGCTGAGCATCCGATATGGTTCGGTTCGTCATCGGGTCCGCTGTGGGGAAGCGGGGCCCATTATCTGCTAGGGGGGAACCCGCGTTGCGTCGCACACTTTCTCAGGGGATCGCCATTGCCGCGGCGGCGGTCACCATCACCGCCGGGGTGGCCGGCTGCGGGGCGGTGAAGCAGCTCAGCGCCAAGCAGCAGGTCTCGAAGGCGTTGTCATCCTTCGAGGACGCCGACAGCGCCTCGTTCACGGTCAGGCTGGACTCGACCGTCAAGGACATCGCCGCGATCTCGAAGGCCGAAAACGACCCGATGAGCGCCAGCGACCGGAAGTTGCTGGGAGAGGTGCTGGCCGGCGACGTCCAGTATTCGATCCACGCACCCGACGGCAAGCACCTGTCCGACTCGGCCACCACCTCCCAGCAGATCCCCGACCTGAACGCGCTGCTGGGTGATCCGCAGAAATTCGGCACCTACCTGAAGCAGGCCGGTGACGTCGCGATCGCGGTGCGGCTGTCCGGCGACTCCTTGGCCGAGTTCCGGTTCAAGGACGGCGTCCTGTACGCCCGGGCCTCCGTGCCGAAGATCATGGAACTGGCCGGCCAGGACGCCTCCCAGGTCGATGCCGCGCTGACCAACCTGCCGCCGAGCCTGGCTCCCTTGCGCAAAGCCGCTCACGGACAATGGATCTCGGTCGACGTGCAGGCGCTGATGCAGGCGCTCAAGCAGAGCGGGGCCCTGAACGCGCTGCCGACGGCGCAGCCCTCACCCACGGTCGATGCCGGCGCGGTGCAGAAACTGTTCACCGATCTGAAGGCGGCCTACCGCGACAAGGCCACCATCACCAAGCTGGGTGACACCGACCGGGGTCAGGAGTACCGGCTCACCGCCCCGGCCAAGCAGATCGCCGGCGCGGTCCAGGACGACGTGATCAAGCTCGTCGGTACGGCGTCGGCCAGCGACGTTCGCAGGAGCATCGCCGAGATCCCGGACAAGCCGATCAGCATGAACCTGTGGTCGAAGAACGACAAGCTGTCCGGGGTGGCGCTGGATCTGACCCAGTTCATGAAGAAGACTGCGCCCGGGGCCAAGCTGACCCTGGATGTGGGCGTGAACGTCGGTTCCGGTGAGATCGAGAAGCCTTCGGGCGCAACCGCTATCGACGTCTCAGCGGTGATGAAGGAGCTGGGCGGGGCGATGGGCCGCTGATCCGCGGCTTTCACTCGGCCTGAGGTTGATAGCCGGCCTTGACCAGATCGGCCAGCACCCGCTGGCAGTGCTCCGATCCGCGAGTCTCCAGCCGGACCGCGATCTCCACGTCGTTGACCGGCAGGGCGGCGCCGATGCGAACGTGCTCCACCTCCAGCACGTTCGCATCGGTAGCGGCCAGGGTGGCCAGCAGCGCGGCCAGTGACCCGGGCCGGTCCGGCGTCCGGACCCGCAGCGACAGATAACGCCCGGCGGCGGCCATCCCGTGCCGGATCAGCCCCAGCAGCAGCAGCGGATCGACATTCCCGCCCGACAGCACCGCCACCACCGGTCCCGGAGCGTCGTCCAGCAGAGCCGAATCCCCGCGCAGCGGCCGCCCATCCAGTCCCATCGAGCCCGCGGCCAGCAGCGGAGCCACCGCCACCGCCCCAGCCGGCTCGACCACGAGCTTCTGCCGCTCCATCAGCAGCAGCATGGCGCGAGAGATCTCCTCCTCGCTGACCGTGACGAATCCGTCGACCAGATCCCGCACGATCGCGAACGGCACGTCGCCCGGCCGCCCTACCGCGACCCCGTCGGCCATGGTCGCCATCGTGTCCAGGGCCATTGGCGAACCCTGGGCCAGGGACGGCGGATAGGCCGCGGCCCCCTCGGCCTGCACCCCGATCAGCCGCAGCCCGGGCCGTTGCTGGCGCAGTGCGATGGCCATCCCGGCCAGTAGGCCGCCACCACCGGCACCGACCAGGACCGTGCCGGCCTCGGGCAACTCCTTCAGGATCTCGATCGCGACCGTCCCCTGGCCCGCAACCACATCCGGGTGGTCGAACGGATGGATCAGCACCGCCCCGGACTCCTGGGCGAAGGCGATGGCCGCCACCAGGCAGTCGTCCACGCTGTGACCGGTCAGCTCGACCTTCGCGCCGTAACCGAGGGTGGCGTCCAGCTTGGGCAGCGGCGCGCCGATCGGCATGAAGATCCGGGCCGAGATGCCCAGCAGCCGGGCCGCCAGGGCCACCCCTTGGGCGTGGTTGCCCGCCGAGGCCGCCACCACTCCGCGGGCCCGCTCCTGTGGAGTCAGCCGGAACATCCGGTTGTAGGCCCCGCGAATCTTGAAAGAGCCTGCCCGCTGCAAGTTCTCGCATTTCAACTGGACTGGCTGGCCGAACCGCTCGGTCAGTGCCCGGCTGTGCACCAGTGGAGTGCGGCGGACCACGCCCTCCAGCAGATCGTTGGCGGCTTCGACGTCGGCCCAGCTGACCTCATCCATGCCGGAACTCACACATCCACCTGGGTGCCCATCACGACCGTCCGGTCCGAGGGCAGGCCGAAGTAGTCGGCCGGATTGGCCGCGTTGTGCGCCAGGCCGATGAACAGGGCCTTGCGCCAGCGACTCATTCCCGGCCGCCTGGTCGCGTGCAGACTGGCCCGGGAGACGAAGTAGGAGGCGTCATCGGGGTCGAAATCCGCCTCGGCCAGGCCCATCGCCCGGGCCTGATGCAGTGCGGCCAGGACGTTGGGACTCTCGGAGAATCCGTAGTACAGGGTGACGTGGAAGATCCCGTCGCCGCCGTAGCCCAGGTCGTCGATCCGGATCCGGCGCTCCGGGGGCACCGTCGGCTGGGTCGCGGCCCGGGCGCTGACGATCACCACCCGGTCGTGCAAGATGTGGTTGTGCAGCACGTTGGCCCGCAGCGCCAGCGGCGTGGTCGCCTTGGTCGGATGCGGGAAGACCGCGGTCCCAGGCACCCGGTGCAGCGGATGCTCGCGCATCTCGGTGATGAAGTCGCTGAGCCGGCCCTCGGTGGTGGCGCGCTCAGCCGTGACGATCCGCCGTCCGGCCTGCCAGGTGGTCATGATGGTGAACACGGACGCCGCCACCAGCAGCGGCAGCCAGCCGCCGTGGAAGACCTTGACGAGGTTCCCGGAGAAGAACGCCAGTTCCACACCCCCGAACACGATCGCGGCCGCCACCAGCTTGGCCGGATGCCAGTGCCAGCCGTTGCGGGCCACCACGAGCAGCAGCACCGTGTCGATCAGCAGCGCGCCGGTCACCGCGACGCCGTAGGCGGTGGCCAGCCGGGCGGATGAACCGAACGCCAGGGCCAGGATCAGGACCCCGGCGAACAGCATCCCGTTGATCGCCGGCAGGTAGATCTGGCCACCCTCGCTGCGAGAGGTCTGCCGCACCGTCAGCGGCGGCAGATAGCCCAGTTGCATGGCCTGACGGGTGACGGAGAAGGCGCCCGAAATCACCGCCTGCGAGGCGATCACGGTCGCCATCGTGGCCAGCCCCACCATCGGCAGCCGGGTCCAGGACGGCATCAGCAGGAAGAACGGGTTCTGCACCGCGGACCGGTTGTGCAGAATCAGCGCGGCTTGGCCCAGATAGTTCAGAGTCAGCGCCGGGAAGACGACGAAGAACCACGCCCGGGCGATCGGCGACCGGCCGAAGTGCCCCATGTCGGCGTAGAGCGCCTCCGCACCGGTGATCACCAGCACCACGGCACCGATCGCGACGAAGGCGATATAGGCGTGCGAGATCACGAAACTGACCGCATAGGTAGGGGACAGGCCCAGCAGCACCCGCGGCTGCTTGGTGATGCCGCCGATGCCGGCGATCGCCAGCACCAGGAACCAGACGATCATGACCGGGCCGAACAGGGCGCCGACCCGGCCGGTGCCGTACCTCTGTACGGCGAACAGGCCCGCCAGGATCACCGAGGCCAGCGGCAGGACCAGGTGGGTCAGGCTGGGCGCGGCCACCTTCAGGCCCTCCACTGCGGAAAGCACCGAGATGGCCGGGGTGATCAGGGTGTCGCCGTAGAACAACGAAGCACCCAACACGCCGAGCAGCATGATCGCTTTGGTGCCGCTGCGGACCTCGCCGAGTAACCGGCGGATCAGCGCGATCAGCGCCATCACGCCGCCCTCGCCGTGGTTGTCGGCCCGCATCACCACGGTGACGTATTTGATCGACACCACGATGGTGATCGACCAGAACATCAGTGAGACCACGCCGAAGACGTCACTCTCGGTCGGCCGGACCGCACCGTTGTCGATCTTGAAGACGGTCTGCAGGGCGTACAACGGGCTAGTGCCGATGTCTCCGAACACCACTCCGAGCGCTCCGATGACCAGGGTGAGCCCGGCCGGTCGAAGATGGTGGCCCTCGGCCTGGTCGTCGTCAATCTCGTCGTCGGTCTGGTTCTCTTGATCGCGGCTGCCGGTCTGGTCCTCTTGATCGTGGCTCTCGGGCTGATTCTCGGGCTGATTCTCGGGCTGGCTCTGTGGCAGTCCGGCCGCCTGCTCGGCTTTGATATCGGCGTCGAACTCCGCGGCCACGTCCGGGCTCAGGCCGGCCCCGGGCTGGTCTCCCCGAGCTGGCTCCGGCATGCCCGAAGCCTCTCACGACGCAGGAGATTCGAGCAGGAGCTCTCCCAGCCGGGTTGGGCAACGCCGAGGTGACACCGCCTCCCCGGTACCTGCGCCGGCCGGACTGGCGCGCCGGGCGCCGCGCGGTCCGGATCGTGGAGCCGCGAACTCCGCTCCAGCGAGGAGCAGTTCTTTACGGTCATCGTGCCGGTGATCCGGGCGCTGGCGCTGGCCGCTTGGGCCCCATCGAGGTCAAACCGGCAGCGCTGACGCTTCGTGCTCACCGGGCCCTATGGTCGGCCAGACAGAACATCTAGTCCCGGTGGCAGCGGATCCGAGTGGACGACGGTCAGTCGCTGGGTCGGGCGGGTCAACGCCACATACAGGTCGTTCGCTCCCCGGGATGACTCGGCCATGATCAGGCCCGGCTCGGCTACCACGACCGCGTCGAACTCCAGGCCCTTGACCTCATCAACGCCGAGGACGCTGACCCGGTCCGGGCCGATCCGGGCCGCCTCCGAGGCCGGGTCCTTGAGCGCTTGGGTGATCAGTTCCCCGGCTTCAGCACGCAGCGACCGGGGCAGCACAACCGCGAAGAGTCCGCCGCTCAGAGCGTTGTCGTCGCTGGCCAGCGCCGAGATCACGGCCGAGCAGAGTTCGCCGATCCAGCCGCCGTCTCCGCTGTGCCGGGTCAGCTGGATCGCGACCGGTGGCCAGTCGCCCTCCCGGGCGGATTCGGGCTCGTCCAAGCCGGGCATCCCGGCGGCGCGCAACATCGCCACCGCAGGCCGCATGATCATGGCGGGGGTGCGATAGTTCACGGTCAGCTCCCGGACCTGCCAGCGCCCGCTCGCGATCGGATCGAGCGCCTGGGCCCAGCTGGTGGCGCCCGCCGCCGAACTGGTCTGGGCCAGGTCGCCGACCACCGTCATCGACAGACTGGGCACCCGGCGGCGGATCAGCCGCCACCGCATCGGCGCAACCTCCTGCGCCTCATCGACCACCCCAAGCCCCAACGCCCCGACCCGG
>CALMAR010000238.1:8988-14053 GCA_937859855.1 uncultured Kineosporia sp. | reverse complement strand
AGCCAGGATCGGGCCGTTGAACCCGTCCAAGCGGTGCAGCTCGGCACCCTCGCCAGCGGTGGCGCCCACCACCAGCCCGACGCTGCCCAACCGCCCGTCCGCCGCCGTGTTCTCGGCCGCGAATGCATCGGGCGCCGCCATGTTCTCGGCCGCCGCCGCATCGATGATCGCCTGCGCCACGGTGCGCCCATCGGGGCTGCGGGCATGCTGAACCGAGGCACCCTCCGGATTCGACGTGAGCGCCAGCACGAACACCCCGCGTCCCGAGTCAGCGGCAGCATCCAGCAGCGGCCGCAGCGACCCGAAGCCCAGAAACGGCGAGGCGGTGACCGCATCCCCAGCCAGCGCCGACTGCGGACCGGCGTAGGCACTGGCGTAGGCGGCCATGGTCGAGCCGATGTCACCGCGCTTGGCGTCGACGATGCTCAGCGCCCCGCCGTCCCGGACCGCGGCCAGAACCCGTTCCAGCACGGCGATCCCGCGCCAGCCGTGCCGTTCGAAGAAGGCCGACTGCGGTTTCAGCACCGCTACCTGATCGGCCAGCGCCTCGACCGCGGTCAGCGCGAACCGCTCCAGCCCGGCGGCGTCATCGGACAGGCCCCAGGCGGCCAGCAGGCCCGGATGCGGATCGATCCCCACGCACAACGGGCCCCGCTGGCCGATCGCCTCGCCCAGCCGCTCCCCGAAGCTCTTCACGGCTGTGCCCACTGCTTGGCCTGCTCGGCCCGCAGCACACCCAGATCAGCGGCCAGTTCCTGCAGCGAAGACACCCGGATCGGCTCGTCGCGGGTCGACTCGATCGCCTGCACCGCGGCCGCGAACTGCTGCACGGTGGTGATCATCGGCCGGTCCACCGAGGTCGAAGCGGCCCGGATCTCATAACCGTCGGCCCGGGCCGACGACCCGGACGGCGTGTTGATCACCATGTCCACGTCACCGGCCAGGATCCGGTCCACGATCGTCGGCTCGCCGTCCGGCCCCGGCCCCTGGCTGTGCTTGCGCACCCGCGTGCTGGCGATCCCGTGCCGGTGCAGCACGTCGGCGGTCCCCGGAGTGGCCAGGATCTCGAAGCCCAGATCGGCCAGCCGCTTCACCGGGAACACCATCGCCCGCTTGTCGCCATCGGCCACCGAGACGAAAACCCGGCCGGACTGCGGCAACCCGCCGTAGGCGGCGGCCTGCGATTTGGCGAACGCCCGGGGGAAGTCGGTGTCGATGCCCATCACCTCTCCGGTGGAGCGCATCTCCGGCCCGAGCAGGCTGTCGACCACCGTCCCGGCCGGGGTGCGGAACCGCTTGAACGGCAGGACTGCCTCCTTGACCGACACCGGCGACTGGGCCGGCAGCGTTCCGCCGTCCCCCACGCCCGGCAGCATGCCCTCGTCGCGCAGTTCCTTCACCGTGGCGCCGAGCATGATCCGGGCCGCCGCCTTGGCCAGCGGCACCGCCGTCGCCTTGGACACGAAGGGCGCCGTCCGGCTCGCCCGCGGGTTGGCCTCCAGCACGTAGAGCACGCCGCTGGCCAGCGCGAACTGGACGTTCAGCAGCCCGCGCACGCCGACCCCGCGGGCGATCGCCTCGGTGCTGGCCCGCACGCGATCCACCTCACCAGCACCCAGGGTGGCCGGGGGCAGCACGCAGGAGGAGTCTCCGCTGTGGATTCCGGCCTCCTCGATGTGCTCCATCACCCCGCCGAGATACATCTCGTCGCCGTCGAACAGCGCGTCCACGTCGATCTCGATCGCGTCGTCCAGGAACCGGTCCACCAGCAGCGGCCGTTCCGGGCCCATCTCGGTGGCCTGGCGGATGTAGTCGGCCAGCTGCGGCTCGTCGTAGACGATCTGCATCCCCCGCCCGCCCAGCACGTACGACGGCCGGACCAGTACCGGGTAGCCGATCTCCGCGGCCACCGCGCGGGCCTGAGCGAACGACGTCGCGGTGCCGTGCCGGGGCGAGGGCAGCCCGGCCTCGTCCAGCACGCTGCCGAATGCGCCCCGGTGCTCGGCCAGGTGGATCGCCTCCGGGGATGTGCCGACGATCGGCACCCCGGCCGCCTTCAGCCGGGCGGCCAGGCCGAGCGGAGTCTGGCCGCCCAGCTGCACGATCACCCCGATCAGCTGACCCGAGCGCTGCTCGGCATGCACCACCTCGAGCACGTCCTCCAGCGTGAGCGGCTCGAAGTAGAGCCGGTCGGAGGTGTCGTAGTCAGTGGAGACCGTCTCCGGATTGCAATTGACCATCACCGTCTCGTAGCCGGCCTCGCGCAGCGCGAACGAGGCGTGCACGCAGGAATAGTCGAACTCGACCCCCTGCCCAATCCGGTTCGGCCCCGAGCCCAGGATGATCACCTTCGGCCGGCCCGACACCTCCACCTCGTCCTCGGTGTCGTAGCTGGAGTAGTGGTACGGAGTGGTGGCGGCGAACTCAGCCGCGCAGGTGTCCACGGTCTTGAACACCGGCCGGACGCCCAGGGCGTGCCGGACGCCGCGCACGACGTCCTCGTCCATCCCGCGCAGAGCCCCCAGCTGCAGATCGGAGAAACCGTGCCGCTTGGCCTCCTGGAGCAGCGCGGGCGTCAGATCCGGGGCTTCCCGCACGGCGGTGGCCACCTCGTCGATCAGGAGCAGCTGGTCCAGGAACCAGGGATCGATGCCGGTCGCGGCGTGCAGTTGCTCGACCGAGGCGCCGCCCCGGATGGCCTGCTGGACGCCGAGCAGCCGGTCCTCGGTGGGGCGGCGCACGCTCTCGATCAGCGCGGCCAGCTCCGCCCCGCCCGGCGCCTCACCGTCCCAGTGGAACGAGGTGCCGCGCTTCTCCAGCGAGCGCATGGCTTTCTGCAGCGCCTCGGTGAAGCAGCGGCCGATCGCCATCGCCTCCCCGACCGACTTCATCGTGGTGGTCAGGGTGGAGTCGGCGGCCGGGAACTTCTCGAACGCGAACCGCGGCACTTTCACCACGATGTAGTCCAGGGTCGGCTCGAAACTGGCCGGGGTCTCCTGGGTGATGTCGTTGGGGATCTCGTCCAGGGTGTAGCCGACCGCCAGCCGGGCGGCGATCTTGGCGATGGGGAACCCGGTGGCCTTCGAGGCCAGCGCGGACGACCGGGACACCCGCGGGTTCATCTCGACCACGATCACCCGCCCGTCGTCCGGGTTGACCGCGAACTGGATGTTGCAGCCGCCGGTGTCGACGCCGACCTCGCGGATCACCGCGATCCCGATGTCGCGCAGCCGCTGGTACTCCCGGTCGGTCAGGGTCAGGGCCGGGGCGACCGTGATCGAGTCGCCGGTGTGCACGCCCATCGGATCGAGGTTCTCGATCGAGCAGACCACCACCACGTTGTCCGCATGGTCGCGCATGAGTTCGAGCTCGAACTCCTTCCAGCCCAGGATCGACTCCTCCAGCAGCACCTCGGTGGTCGGCGAGTAGTGCAGCCCGGCCCCGGCGATCCGGTGCAGGTCCGCCTCGTTGTAGGCGATCCCGGAACCGAGCCCGCCCATGGTGAAGCTGGGCCGGATGACCACCGGGTAGCCGAGCTGCTGGGTGGCGGCGACGCAGTCGTCCATGGTGTGGCAGATCAGGCTGCGAGCGACCGATGCGTCCAGTCCGTACTTGGTCGCGACCCGGTCGACCACCCCCTTGAACAGCTGGCGGTCCTCCCCCGCCTCGATCGCGGCCACATTCGCCCCGATCAGCTCAACCCCGTACTTGTCCAGCACCCCGGCCTCGTGCAGGGCGATCGCGGTGTTGAGCGCGGTCTGGCCGCCCAGGGTGGCCAGCAGCGCGTCCGGCCGCTCCTTGGCAATGATCACCTCGACCACCTCGGGCGTGATCGGCTCCACGTAGGTGGCGTCGGCGAACTCCGGGTCGGTCATGATCGTGGCTGGATTGGAGTTGACCAGAATCACCCGCAGCCCCTCGGCCCGCAGCACCCGGCAGGCCTGGGTGCCGGAGTAGTCGAACTCGCAGGCCTGGCCGATCACGATCGGGCCGGATCCGATCACCATCACACTGGAAAGATCAGCTCTTCTGGGCATGCGCGCTGTACTCCCCCATCAAGTCGCAGAACCGATCGAACAGGTAGGCGGCGTCGTGCGGGCCAGCAGCCGCCTCCGGGTGGTACTGCACCGAAAAGGCCGGTGTCTCAAGGCAGTTCAGCCCTTCGACCACGTCGTCATTGAGGCAGACGTGGCTGACCTCGGCCGGTCCGAACGGGGTCGGGGCGGCTTGGCCGAGCGGGGCGTCGACGGCGAATCCGTGGTTGTGCGCCGTCACCTCAACCTTGCCGGTACGGCGGTCCATCACCGGCTGATTGATCCCGCGATGTCCGTAGCCCAGCTTGTAGGTGCCGAAATCAAGTGCGCGGCCCAGCAACTGGTTGCCGAAACAGATGCCGAAGAACGGAATCCGCCGGCCCAGAACTTCTTTGAGCAGCTCGACCTGCCGCCCGGCCGCAGCCGGATCACCTGGGCCGTTGGAGAAGAACACTCCGTCGGGCGACGTCTGGAGGATGTCCTCGATCGTGGCGACGGCGGGCAGCACGTGCACGTCGATGCCTCGCTCGGCCATTCGTCGCGGCGTCATCGTCTTGATCCCGAGATCCAGCGCGGCCACGCTGAACCGGGGTTCACCGATCGCGGGCACGAAGTAGGGCTGAACGGCGCTGACCTCTTCGCACAGGTCGGCTCCGGTCATCGGCGGGCTCGCCCGCACCTGGTCGATGAGCTCGGGCAGCGCCCGTGACAGCACCTGCGCACCGCTGAAGATGCCGGCTCGCATCGCCCCCCGCTCTCGCAGGTGCCGGGTGATCGCCCGGGTGTCGACGTGGCTGATCGAGACCACGTCCTGCGCGGCCAGGTCGGCGGCCAGGTCGCGCTTGGCCCGCCAGCTGGAAGGGCGCCGGGCCGGGTCGCGGACGACGTAGCCGGCCACCCAGATCCGCTTGGACTCCGGATCGTCGTCGTTGACGCCGGTGTTGCCGATGTGCGGCGCGGTCATCACCACGATCTGCCGGTGGTAAGACGGATCGGTGAGGGTTTCCTGGTAGCCGGTCATGGCTGTGCTG
>CALMAR010000238.1:0-8978 GCA_937859855.1 uncultured Kineosporia sp. | reverse complement strand
ACACCGCTGCACCGAAAGCGTTTCCGATCGCGCCGCAGGCCCGGCCCGCCCAGCTGGTGCTGCCCTCCAGCCCCAGCACCGCTGGCGTCTCAGAGCCGGCCATCATGCGCTGACCCCCGCCAGTTCGGCCTGGCCGGCCGCAGCGACGTCCTGCAGCTCGCCCGCCAGGACGCCCGGCCTGCCCGCGTAGAAGGTGGCCACCACCCGGCCGGTCAGCTCCCGGCCGCGCAGCGGGGAGTTGCGGCCCATCGTCGCCATCCGGGCCGGCTCGCAGGTCCAGGTCTGAGCAGGATCGAACAGGGTCAGGTTCGCCGGTTCGCCGGCCGCGATCGGCCGGCCCTGGCTGGCCACCCGCCCGATCCGGGCCGGGGCACCCGACATCCGCTCCGCCACCCCGGCCCAGTCGAGCAGGCCAGGCGCCACCATCACCTCGTTGATCACTGAGAGAGCCGTCTCCAGGCCGGTCATCCCCATCGCCGCCGCGCCCCACTCGCAGTCCTTGTCCTCCACCGGGTGCGGGGCATGATCGGTGGCCACGACGTCGAGGGTGCCCTCGGCCAGCGCCTCCCGCAGTGCCTCCACATCGGCCTGGGTGCGCAGCGGCGGATTGACCTTGAACACCGGGTCGTAGCTGCGGACCAGCTCGTCGGTCAGCAGCAGATGATGCGGGGTCACCTCCGCCGTCACGTCGATCCCCCGGGCCTTGGCCCAGCGGATGATCTCGACCGATCCAGCGGTGGAGACGTGGCAGATGTGCAGCCGCGAGCCGACGTGCCCGGCCAGCAGCACGTCCCGGGCGATGATCGCCTCCTCGGCCACCGCGGGCCATCCGGGCAGGCCGAGCTGGGCCGACACCACCCCCTCGTGCATCTGCGCGCCCGCGGTCAGCCGGGGCTCCTGAGCGTGCTGGGCGACCACGCCGTCGAAGGCCTTGACGTACTCCAGCGCCCGGCGCATCAGCACGGCGTCATGCACGCACTTGCCGTCGTCGGAGAAAACCCGGACCTGGGCCGCTGAATCGGCCATCGCCCCCAGCTCGGCCATCCGCTCTCCGGCCAGGCCGACGGTGACTGCGCCGACCGGACGGACGTCGGCCCGCCCGGTGCGCTGGCCCAGCCGCCAGACCTGCTCGACCACCCCCGCGGTGTCCGCGACCGGGTCGGTGTTGGCCATCGCGTGCACGCAGGTCCAGCCGCCCAGGGCGGCCGAGCGGGTGCCGGAATCGACCGTCTCGGCGTCCTCACGGCCCGGTTCGCGCAGGTGGGTGTGCAGGTCGACCAGGCCGGGCAGCAGCACCAGGCCGGTCCCGTCGACGGTGCCCGCCCCGCTCGCCTCCAGGCTGGAGCCGACCTCGGCGATCACGCCGTCCCGGATCAGCACATCGGCGGCCTCCCCGCCCACCGGCCGGGCCCCCTTGATCAGATACGTCCGGCTGGTGGTCACGACTCGTCCTTTCCAGACAGCAGGAGATAGAGCACGGCCATTCGTACGGCCACTCCATTGGCCACCTGCTCGACGATGGTGGAGCGCGCCGAGTCCGCGGCCTCGGCCGAGATCTCCAGACCCCGGTTCATCGGGCCGGGGTGCATCACCAGGGCATCCGCGGGCAGCGTGGCTATCCGGGCGCTGTCCAGTCCGTAACGCCGGGAGTACTCCCGCGCGCTGGGGAAGTAGGCCGCGTTCATTCGTTCCCGCTGAACTCGCAGCATCATCACCGCGTCCAGCGGGCCGTAGTCACCACCGATCACGGCGTCCAGGTCGTAGGACGTGGTGCAGGGCCAGGACTCGACCCCGACCGGCAGCAGAGTCGGCGGAGCGACCAGGACCACCTGAGCGCCGAGGGTGGTCAGCAACAGCACGTTGGATCGGGCCACCCGGCTGTGCAGGACGTCGCCGACGATCGCGACCCGCCGTCCGGCCAGGTCCTCCCCCCGCCCCGCACCCTCGGCATCGCTCTTGGTCAGCCGCCGGCGCAGGGTGTAGGCGTCCAGCAGCGCCTGGGTCGGATGCTCATGGGTGCCGTCACCAGCATTCAACACCGCACCCCGGATCCAGCCGGCGTGAGCCAGCCGGTGCGGGGCGCCCGAATCGGGATGCCGGACGACGACGGCATCCGCGCCCATCGCCTCCAGGGTGAGGGCGGTGTCCTTCAGGCTCTCGCCCTTGGACACGCTCGATCCCTTGGCCGAGAAGTTGATCACATCGGCGGAGAGCCGCTTGGCCGCCGCCTCGAACGAGATCCGGGTCCGGGTCGAGTCCTCGAAGAACAGGTTGACCACCGTGCGCCCGCGCAGCGTGGGCAGCTTCTTGATCTCCCGGTGCTGGGTCTCGGCCATCGATTCGGCGATGTCGAGCACGCCGATGGCGGCGTCCCGGTCCAGGTCACCGGCGGACAGCAGGTGCTTCATCGCGCGCCTCCGGCCGCCGTCTGGCCGGACCTGGCTGAGCCCGGGGCCGGGCCACCTTCGATCCAGACCGAATCGTCGCCGTCCACCTCGGCCAGGTGCACCCGGACCCGCTCGGACTGGGCGGTGGGCAGATTCTTGCCCACGTGATCGGCCCGGATCGGCAGTTCGCGGTGGCCGCGGTCGACCAGCACCGCCAGCCGCACCGCCCGGGGCCGGCCCAGATCCGAGAGCGCATCCAGTGCCGCCCGGATGGTCCGGCCGGAGAAGAGCACGTCGTCCACCAGGACCACGACCCGTTCGTCGATGCCGCCGTCCGGCACGTCGGTCGCTTCCAGGGCCCGCACCGGCTGGCGGCGAAGATCATCGCGATACATGGTCACGTCCAGCGACCCCACCGGGACGATGGCGCCCTCGATCTGCTCGAGCCGGCGTGACAGTCGGTGGGCAAGATGGACGCCCCGGGTGGGAATCCCCATCAGCACCAGACCGGCCGCACCCTTGTTGTGCTCCAGCACCTCGTGCGCGATCCGGGACAACGCCCGGCCGATCTCCGACGGCTCCAGCACGGAGCGGCCATTCGGGCGTGCAGAGTGCACGATTCCGACCTCCTTCTCCGCCTCACGGGACGGATCGTTAAAGGACCGGTCGCCGGGAAGGAGCGCGCCAGCACAAGCAGCGGGCAAGCCACGGCCGGACAACGCCTTGGAGGCTATCAACCGGTGAGCAATGCCCGGGTGGGGGGTCGCCCTCTACGCCGAGTGACGACTTCTGCCGGCGGATTTGGCGATCTGGCTTGACGAACCCTGTAACTCTCCGTGACCATCAGGCCATGGCATCTGATTACGCCAGGGCGCTGGGCGCCCGGCTGCGCGGGATTCGCACCCAGCAGGGGCTCTCCCTCCATGGGGTCGAGGAGAAGTCCGAAGGTCGCTGGAAGGCGGTGGTCGTCGGCTCGTATGAGCGCGGCGACCGTGCGGTTACCGTGCAACGTCTGGCCGAACTGGCCGACTTCTATGGCGTCCCGGTTCAGGCGCTGCTGCCGGACGCCGCGCCCACGGGTAGTAGCGAGCCTCCGCCGAAGCTGGTTCTGGACCTGGAGCGGCTGCAGTCGGTGCCCGCCGAGAAGGCCGGCCCACTGGCTCGCTACGCCGCCACCATTCAGGGCCAGCGCGGGGACTACAACGGCAAGGTGTTGTCCATCCGCACCGATGACCTGCGCACCCTGGCCGTGATCTACGACGTTCCCCCGGCCGTGCTGGCCGAACAGCTGATCAACTGGGGGGTGCTGAACGCGGACGCCCGCCGGGCCGTCGCCGCTGAGGACTAGGGCTGGAGCTCGAGCAGGCGCGCAAGCAGGCCATTGACGAAGCCCGGCGAATCGTCGGTCGACAGGGTCCGGGCCAGGAGCACGGCCTCATCGATAGCGACCGCGCCGGGCACATCGTCGTTGTAGAGCAGTTCCCAGGCGGCCATCCGCAGCAGGGCCCGGTCGACTGCGGGCATCCGGTCCAGCGTCCAGCCGTGCGCGTACGTGCTCAGCAGCTCGTCGATCCGGATGCCGTGTTGGGCCACTCCTTGGACGATCTGGCTCGCGTACTCGCGCACGATCAGATCAGGGTCGGTGATCCGCTGGCGGAGCAGGGTGACCAGGTCGACCCGGCGTTGATCGGCCTCGAAGAGGATGTCCAGGGCCTGTTTGCGGGCCTTGGTGCGGGCCCCGGT
Organism: uncultured Kineosporia sp.; assembly: GCA_937859855.1. The sequence continues at coordinate 4,848 of CALMAR010000238.1, read as the reverse complement.
GAGCGCCCCGGCCGGCTCGGAGTGCCCGGCCCGGGCAGCTGTCAGTCCGGCCTGCTCATCGCTCAATCGTTCACGCGGCCCAGATAGTCGCCGCTGCGGGTGTCCACCTTGACCCGGGTGCCCTTCTCCACGAACAGGGGCACCTGGATGTCGTAGCCGGTCTCCAGGGTGGCGGGCTTGGTGCCACCGGTGGAGCGATCACCCTGCAGTCCGGGCTCCGTGTAGGTGATCTCCAGCACCACCGAGGCGGGCAGGTCGATGTAGAGCGGTGACCCTTCGTGCGTGGCCACGGTCACGACCTGGTTCTCCAGCAGGAAGTTGGCCGCATCACCCACGGTGGTGTCGGCCACCGGCAGCTGGTCGTAGGTGCTGGTGTCCATGAACACGAAGTCACTGCCGTCCTTGTACAGGTACTGCATGTCCCGGCGGTCCACGGTCGCGGTGTCCACCTTGGTGCCCGCATTGAAGGTCTTGTCGACCACCTTGCCGGACAGGACGTGCTTCAGCTTGGTGCGCACGAAGGCCGGTCCCTTGCCCGGCTTGACGTGCTGGAACTCGACCACTGACCAGAGCTGGCCGTCCAGGTTGAGCACGATTCCGTTCTTCAGGTCATTGGTTGATGCCACGTCTGTTCTGCCTGTCCGTTCGCGTGCGGGCGGACGCCCGCCCTCAAGATTTGGGGATTGCGGCCAGTGTAGTGCGCACTATCCGGCTGCGGCGGCCTCCAGCCGCGCGAGCAGCTGGGCCGGGATCGGCGTGCGGACGGCCTCCAGCGCCTCGTCGACCTGTTCAGGCCGGGAGACACCGGCCAGCGGCAGCACCTGCGGCTCGCGGTTCACCATCCAGGCCATCACGGTCTGCCCGGCGTCCAGGCCCACAGCCGACGCCACCTGGCCGAGCACGGCCAGCCGGTCCTCCACCCCGGCCCGCTCACCGTAGGCGGGCGGCAGCGGCTTCTCCGGGCGGGTGTAGGCACCTTCCAGCAACAGGCTGTAGGCGATCATGGTCACACCGGCGGACGCCGCTACTTCCTGTACGCCGGGGCTGAGCAGAACCTGGACGCCGAAGTCCGTTCCGGTCCGGGGTGGCAGGAAGCTGAACCGGTTCTGTACCGCGCAGTAACCCGGCCCATCGCCGGCCAGGTCCAGCGCCAGTCTCAGCCGGTCGGCGGTCAGGTTGCTGCCGGCGATCGCCTTGGTCTTGCCCTGCTTCACCAGGTCCTGAAGCGCCTGCACGGTCTCGGCGAGATCGGTGTCCCGGTCGTCGAGGTGGGCGTAGAGCAGGTCCACGTGGTCGACCCGGAGCCGGCGCAGGCTGCCCTCCATCTGCTCCGTTATGGCGTCCGCCGTCAGGCCGAGCCTTTCGCCCGGGGCTCCGGGCCGGGGCCGGGCGCCGATCTTGGTGGCCAGCACGATCCGGTCCCGGACGGCGCTGCCGCGCCGGGTCAGCCAGTCGCCGATCACGTTTTCGGACTCGTCGCCGGTCCGGCCGGGCTGATCCCAGAACGCGTAGTTGTTGGCGGTGTCGATGAAGGTCGCCCCGGCGTCGATGGCGTGGTCGAGGATCTGCTGGGCCCGATCGGGTGGCACCCGGGTGCCGAACCACATCGTTCCCAGGCCGAGCCGGGGAACGGTCATTCCGCCCAGCTGGACCATCTCGTCGTCGTTCGGCATCGAACTACCCTATTGCGGGGTCACCCTGGCGGCGATGGCTCGCAGGCCGAGCAGGTAGGAATCGACGCCGAATCCGGAGATGGTGCCGGTGGCGACGGCCGTGATCACGCTGACGGCGCGAAAGTCCTCTCGGGCGCCTGGATTGGACAGGTGTACCTCGATCAGCAGGCATCCGGCCTCAGTGGCGATCGAGCAGGCGTCCCGGACCGCGATCGAGTAGTGGGTGAAGGCGGCGGCGTTCAGCAGCACGGGAATCTGGGCGTCGGCGGCGTCATGCAGCCAGTGCACGATGTCAGCCTCGGCGTCGCTCTGCCGGACCTCGACGTCGAGGCCGAGCTCGTCTCCCAGAGTGATGCAGGCCTTGGCCAGGTCGTCGTGGGTCGCCTGGCCGTAGATGCTGGTCTGCCGGGTTCCGAGCCGGCCCAGATTCGGGCCGTTGACGATCAGCACACGCGCCATGCGCCAGAATCCTAGTGGCCGCTCACGCGCTGATCATGAAATTAACTTCATGATCAGCGCCGGATGGGGCGCCGAGGGCAAGTTCCGTCCTGATCAGCGCACGACCTGGAGGAGTTCGAATGGGCGCCGTATGGACCATGACCTTCGACTGCGCCGATGCCCGTAGCCAAGCGGACTTCTGGAAACTGGCGCTGGACTACGTCGACGCCCGCCCGCCGGCCGGCTGGAGCAGCTGGGAGGAATGGGCCGGCCACTTCGGGATACCGGAGGACGAGTGGGACGACGGTGCCTACATCGAGGACCCGGACGGCGTCCGGCCCCGGATCTCGTTCCTGAAGGTGCCGGAAGGCAAGACGGCCAAGAACCGGTTGCACATCGACATCCAGGCGGCCGGTGGACGGCATCAGCCACAGGAACTGCGCGAGGCCCGGATCGGCGAGGTGACCCAGCGCCTGCTGGCGGCCGGCGCCAGCATTGCCCACAAAGACTGCCCAGCAGGCGTTTTGGACCACTACGTGTTGCAGGATCCAGAGGGCAACGAGTTCTGCGTGGTCTGAGCCGTGTCCCGCCAGACTCATGCGCTGATCAGGCGATAGGCCTCTTCCATCAACGCTGGCGCGGGCCCCTCCAGCCGTACCGGCTCAGCCAGTCCGGCCAGCACCACGAACCGGGCCAGGTCCCCGCGATTCTTCTTGTCCCGGCCCATCGCCGCCAGCAGCGCCGGCCAGCGATCACCCCGATATGACACTGGGAGCCCGAGCCCAGCCAGCAACGACCGGTGCCGGGCCACCAGGCCCGGATCGGTGATCCCGGCCAGCCGGGCCAGCTCGGCCACATACACCATCCCGGCCGACACCGCCTCGCCGTGCCGCCAGCCGAAACCCTCCACCTGCTCGATCGCGTGCCCGAACGTGTGCCCGTAGTTGAGGATCTCTCTTAGCCCGGCCTCGCGCAGATCGTCGGTCACCACCCGAGCCTTGATCGCGACGCTGCGCTCGACCAGTTCGCGCAGGACGGGCGAGTCCCAGCTGGCCGCCGCCCCGGGATCACTCTCGATCAGCTCCAGAATCACCGGGTCCGCGATGAAGCCGCACTTCACCACCTCGGCCAGCCCAGCCACCAGATCGGCCTGCGGCAGCGTCCGCAGCGCGGACAGGTCACAGATCACCGCCCGCGGCGGATAGAACGCGCCGACCAGGTTCTTGCCTTCGGCCGTGTTGATGCCGGTCTTGCCGCCCACGGCGGCGTCCACCATGCCCAGCAGCGTGGTCGGAACCTGGATCAGCGGGACGCCGCGCAGCCAGGTGGCCGCCGCGAATCCGGCCAGATCGGTGACCGCGCCCCCGCCGAGCCCCACGATGGCATCGGTGCGGGTGAAGCCGGCCTGCCCGAGCACGGACCAGAGCATGGCCAGCACCTGCACCGTCTTGGCCGCTTCGGCGTCCGGCACCTGGGCCAGCTGCGGCCTCAAACCAGCGGCGGTGAGGGTTTCCCGCACGCTCTCGGCGGTCCGCTTCAGTGCGCGGGGGTGCACTACCAGCACCCGGACCGGCTCCGGCCCGAGCGCCTCGCGCAGCTGGGACAGCACCCCTGAGCCGATCACCACCTGATAGTGGCCCGTTTCATCGGCCTGGCCGACCGGGATGGTGGTGGCCGCCGAAGTGGGGCTCACGGCGTCACCGGCTGCTCGGACGACTGCCCGGCGATCACGGCCAGGACGGCCGCGGTCACCTCGTCGACGTCCCGTCCAGCGGTGTCGACCCGGGCGCCGGCCAGCCGCTCATAGATCGGACGGCGGACATCCATCAGCATGGTCCACTGCGCCCGGGGGTTGCCCAGCAGCAGCGGCCGATCCCGGTTGAAACCGATCCGCCGGGCAGCGTCCGCGATCCGGACATCGAGGAAGATCACCAGGTGGCCGGCCAGCGCCGCCTCGGTGCGCGGATCGAGAACCGCGCCGCCGCCGACTGACAACACCCCGTCGTGCTCGGCCAATGCCTGCAGCACCGCCTGGTGCTCGAGTTCACGGAAGGCGCTCTCGCCGTCCTCCACGAAGATGTCGGAAATTCTTCTGCCGCACGCCTTCTCGACGTCGGAATCGGTGTCCCGGACGCTGATCCGGAGCCGCGCCCCGACTGCGCGGGCGACGGTGCTCTTGCCCGAACCAGGCGGCCCGATCAGCACTGCGACTGGACCGCTCACGACGAATCCTCTTGCGGGAAAGCACTGTTCGAGCGCATCAATACGGGAATCGATTCCAGGTAGCCGCGAACGTTCCGGGCCGTCTCGGAAACGCTGTCGCCGCCGAACTTCTCCAGCATGGCCTCGGCCAGTACCAGCGCGACCATCGCCTCCGCAACCACGCCGGCCGCCGGCACGGCACAGACGTCAGACCGCTGATTGATCGCCACCGCGGACTCGCCGCTGGCCACGTCGATCGTGTCCAGAGCCCGCGGCACGGTGGAGATCGGCTTCATCGCCGCCCGCACCCGGAGCACGGCGCCGTTGGTCATCCCGCCCTCAGTTCCCCCCGCCCGGCCAGTGCGGCGCCGGATCATCCCATCGGCGTCCCGCTCGATCTCGTCGTGGGCCTGCGCCCCCCGCCCGGCCGCAGTGGCGAACCCGTCGCCGCCCTCGACCCCCATGATGGCTTGGATCCCCCTCAACGCGGCCGCCAGTTTCGCGTCGATCCGCCGGTCCCAGTGCACATGGGAGC
>CALMAR010000237.1 GCA_937859855.1 uncultured Kineosporia sp. | reverse complement strand
GGTAGTCGCGGCGGGGGTTGAGGACCAGTTCGCGGAGGAGTTCGCCGGTGGCTTCGTTGATCACTCGGATGTGCAGATCTTGGATGAGCATGAGGAGTACAGCGAGAAGCTGCGTCTGGGCTACTTGCGCATGCTCGCGTCGTCCCGTTCCCTGCTACGCGACGTCGCGGCGGCCGGCGGGTTGGCGCCGGGTCTCGATGCAGACCGCACGGAGGAGATGGCCACCGCGTTCTATCTGATGGTGCAAGGCTTGATCGGGCCACTCTTGGTTGGCGCCTTAACCGCCGGCGAAGCGTCTCAATACCCGTGGACATGGCGAGCCCTGTTCACCCAGGTCAAAGGCATTTCACGAAGCGGAGCGCGAGGGCTTCGAACCCGCGAAGACAGGGGTCACGGCCTTTATGGTTTCCAAGGCCACCTCCTGAGTCCTAGATGCCGACCGCCTCGGGTAACAAAGCGGGGGGGCCGGACGGTCGAGCAGGGCCACACTCGGGGCAAGATCGTCCTGGGCCTGAATGGTCCAGAATCAGGTTCTTCTCGTGCAATGTTTCCGGCATGGGCCGCGTCAAGGGGGATGTGCAGGACAGGGGTCAGGTGTCGCTGGTGCCGGAATGGCCGTCAGAGGGGACGGCCGTTGCGGACCGCGCGTCGTCGGGCCGGTCCGTGAACTCGCCGAAGGCTGCCGATGGGTTCGAGGCGTTCATGCACACACACGCCGGTGAGCTGGTCAGGGTCGCGCGGGGGTTGCTGCGCGACCCAGCCGCGGCGGAGGACGTCGTCCAGGAGGTTCTGGTGAAGGTGCACCGGCACTGGCGCGCGGTCACCTCGTCACGGTCGCCGGACGCCTACGTGCGCCGGATGCTGGTGAACGAGTGCAATTCCTTCTGGCGGCGTCCGGCACGGCGTGAGCATGTGATTCTCGGGGATGTCGGTGCCTATGAGCGGGCCGGGGGTGCAACGCCCGACGCCGCCGCCCAGGTCGACGACAGGCATCTGCTGCTCGCGCTGCTTCGACGCCTGCCGGCACGACAGCGGGCCGTGCTCGTCCTGCGCCACTACCAGGGCCTGCCGGACGCCGAGATCGCGGCCGCAACGAGGACGTCGGTCCAGACGGTGCGCAGCAACGCAAGCCGAGGCCTATCTACCCTGCGACGGATACTCGCCGAAGCGGAGGAATCATGAATAAGGATCGCCCTGCGCCGGCAAGCTCCGCCGACGCCGACCTGGAACGGCGGCTGCACCGCGCCCTTCGGGACGGTCTCGGCGGAGGGCAGGTGGCCGTCGAGGCCGTTGCCGCCGGTACCCGCGAAAGAACGCACCAGCTGCGGGCCAGGCGACGCACCATTGCCGTGGCCGGCGCGGCCGTCCTGGTGTCCGCTGTGCCGATCGCCGTGTCGTTCGGCAGCCGGCCCGACGTGAATCGACAGCCGGACGTCAGTGCCGTCGCCGGTCCCGCACCCTCGACGCCGCCAGTCGCCAGCGCCTCGCACCCGGGCGACGGTATCCCGGCTGCCTCCAGGACGTCCGTCCCGCCGACCCAAGTGCAGCGGACGCCTACGTCACCGTCCTGGACCGCACCTCCTGGAGACATCGGCGACCCGAAGCAGGTGGCGTACCGGATTCCCGGTGCCATGGCGTTCAGCACGAGCGACTTCTCGCGAACCATGACCCTGCTCTACAACGGCGGCAACTACCGCCTGTTGCCGACGATGATGGGCCAGGCCTGCGGCTCGACCCGCAGCAGCGACCGATTCCCCGTGGCCGCCCGCAACTGGTCCTGGGCCGAGGAGGACTCCGACCGGCTCGACCAGATCTCGGTGGATTTCGTCGTCACTGGCTGGGCGACGGGTACCGGCCCGGCGCACTGGCGGGACCTCGTGAACGACCGCGGCACGTGCCGGTTTCCCTTCTCGGTGACCGAGCGCTCGAGCCAGGGCATGCCCGGTGACGACGCTTGGGTGGCCTCCACCCTCAGCAACGGACTGAACAACGGGTTCGCGGCAATCAGGCTCGGCGACCTGATCGTGGCTGTGCAAGTGATCGACCCCGCCGGTCTGGATGCGGCGGTCACAGAGGCACGGCGACTTGCGCTCACGGCGGCCCGTAACGCGCAGAAGACCGGGCTCACTGCCATAGCCGGATGACATATCAGCCCCGCGAATTTCGCCCGGTTGAGCCACCTGGCTGGGCAGCACAACGAGCCGATCGGGACGCATGCCGTTTAACTGCGCCCGCGCGTCGACGACACACCGCCGATCACGACGACCAGAGGACACTTGTGACCAACGCCAGCATTCCCGCCACCACGGCGATCTGGGTGCTGCTCGACGACGACGGACTACTGCGTACCTCACTGGCCAGAATCTGGAGACGATGGCCGAACAAGCCGCCGAAGATCGCGTCGTCGCTGTAGCCGCATTGCCGCTTCCTCAAGGGTGAGCCGGAGGATGTCCGGCCATGACAGGCCGGCGTCGGACCGGACCCCTGCGCTGACCGGAGCGGCGCCGTCCCGGGTGTCAGCCGGTCAGGCCGGGAGGCCTTGCTGGCCCTTGCGGAAGCTCAGTGCGGTACTGGGCACCGTCCTGCTCGTACTGCCGGTGTGGATCATGAGCCGGCTGCCTGTGGGGTCGCCCTCGGTGGTGGGCCACCACCCGCCCCATAGTCCGCCTTCAACGGTGGCGGTGATCCGCAGCCCGTTGCGCAGCACGATGTCGACGCCGGTGACGGCGGACCCAGCCATGCCGTACAGCTGGTAAGCGGCCGGGCCACTGGTTCCGGTGGGCCGCGCCGAGGAGGGCGGGGTGACGAGATCGCCACCGAGGACGACAAGGTCCCGGCCGGTGGGAGGGGTGAACGGCCGTGGGCTGATGATCCCCCAGCCGTTGTTGGTCCCGTCCTTACCGACCACACCGGACATGCCGATCAGCGGATCCTTCGTCGTACCGTGGCCGGGTGACACGTCGACGCAGTATGTGTAGGACCCGCGCCGATCAATCAGCACCGGCCGGCGGGTGTTGCGCACGTGAGGGTCGACGCCGGGCACGCCGTAGGAGCCCATCTTCAGATCCGAGCAGGCCGACGCCCATTGCAGCGTCCTGGGGTCAGCGGCCGGGCCGCCAGCGGTAGCCGGAACGGCAGTCCAGGCCGCGTAGCCCGGCGGTGCAGCGGGATCGCCCGTGATCAGCGCAGCCACCACCGTCAGCCCGAGCGTCATGGCGGCGGCGGTGACCAGCAGACGACGACGTCGCGCGGGTCGCTGCGATCCGGCGGCGGCTTCCGCCACGAGCAGTGAGCGGATCGCCTCATGCTGGGCTGCAGACATCGAAGTCAGGGTGCGGTTCATGACAACTCCTCGTTGAGCGACGGGGTGAGCGGCCGGCCTCGGTCGAGCTCTCGCAGCCGGGTTCGGGCCCGGCTCAGCCGGGACCGAACGGTGCCGACGGGCACGCCGAGCGCGACAGCCGCGGCGGCGTAGTCCAATCCTTGCCCGGCACACAGGGCCAGCACGTCCTGGTCAGCCGGGGGAAGCTGAGCGAACGCCCGGCTGACCTCGCGCAGGCGCCGCTCGTCGTCCACGCGGGCGGCGACCTGGTCGGCATGGTCTGGGGTGATCAACGCGGCGGGCAGCCGGGCCAGGGCGCGGCGGTGCCGCAAAGAGCTCCGCCACCGGCGTTGCACGGTTCGCCGGGCAACGCCATACAGCCAGGGCAGGGCAACGCCGCCGGTCAGCTCCACCTCGTCCCGCCGGCGCCATGCCTCAAGAAAGACGATGGAGACCAGTTCGTCGGCGGCGTCCAGCGATCCGGTCCGGCGGGCACAGTAGGACCGGATCGCATCCGCATACCGATCGAAGAGCACCCCGAAGCAGTCCGGTTCACCGGCCCGGGCGCGCGCCCACAACTCGCCATCTCCGGCGCCGCCGGTTGCCGCAAGGTCGTCCACGACCCTCCTATGCCCGCTGCCCCGATCCGGTTCCCTAGGCTTCACCGCCGGAGCACGCCTTCGCATCAGGGGGTCGCAGGTTCAAACCCCCTCAGCTCCACCAACGCAACGCCAAAGCTGCGGTTCAGAAGCCTTTTGGGCGATCCACACGAGTCCCGTTCTGCAGTGCAGCCAGCTCGGTGTAGTGAGTCCAACGGTTGGAGCCGGGCAACGCCAAGACCCTACGTCGTCTCACTGCGTGCACCGGCTCACGGCTTGTCAAACTCGGTGAGCCAGTGATCAATGGTTGCAACCACGTCGGCAGGCGCGCGACGAGCCCAGGAGAAGTGGTCCACACGTACGCCGTCGCTTACTCGTATCTGCAGTCGTGTGGCGTTGGCCGCCCGCTTGGCCAGCAGTGCAACCGCACGAGGGTTGATCAGGTTGTCGCCTTCGATGCCGAGCATCAACCGTGGCGTGCTCAGCTGCGAAAGTGCGGCTTCATAATCGAATGAGTCACGGTGCAGGTGGAACCGGCCGTGGCTTGCCTCGTACGCCTGGTCGCGCATGACTGTGCTGGGCTGTCGGCTGGCGAACCCGAATAGGTTCCCCGGCCAGTAACCAAGCGTGCGACTGATGGTACGGACCACCCGAACACCAAGATGTCGCTGGATTCGCCGCCGGGCCCCGAACTCGGCCCGACACCAGCTCGTACCGGTGGCGATGGTGACTATCGCGTGCGGCGACACCGTGCCTGCGGCGGCCGCCAGCAGGGCCACCGCTCCTCCCATGCTGTGCCCGACCAACGCCACCTGCGGTGCATCGCGGATCGCCGGCAGCGCGAAGATGGCGGGAAGGTCCCGGTGGATCATGTCGCGGTAGCCGAATCGGCCTCGCCGGATGCCGGGTATCGGGCTCATTGGCCGGCCACGGTGCTCCACGCCGACAACCTGCCGCCCGTGGGCGGTCCAGACTTCTAACAGCCGCCCGTAGTAGGAGAGCGGCACTCCCAGAGCAGGCAGGAAGACGATGACGCCGGGAAACGCCGGGACCGGCGGCCGGAAAATCTCATAGCCAACGGCGTGCCCATCGTCGGCCACGACTGATGCTCGAGTCCGGTACACGTTCTACCCGCTCCATTGATCAAGTCGCGGCAGCGTATGACGCGCCACCAGGACAGGCAACCTCTCACCTATCAAGTCGCGGCCGCCTGCCTACAGTCGCGGCTGGGGGGCCTTCGTGTTTCCGCGGGTTTGAGGCTTCCGTGGCTGTGCAATGCTCCCGTGATGGATGCTGTTGCCCTTGCGGCAGAGCTGGACAAACCCTTGGCCGCTCAACTGCTGCGAGGGTCGCCCTTGGCCCGGCTGGCCTACATAGCCAAAGACGGCACCCCGCGCGTGGTGCCTGTGGGTTATCTCTGGAAGGACCGGCGGATCGTGGTCTGCACGATCTCGACGTCCGCCAAGGTTGATGCCCTGCGCCGGAACCCGGCGGTGGCACTCACCATTGACTACGACGGTCAGCCTTCGCGTGCGCTGCTGATCCGCGGCCGGGCTGAGATTGAGATCGTGGACGGCGTGCCGCAGGAGTATCTCGATGCGAGTCTGAAGACGCAATTCGCTCGGGGCAGTGAAGATTTTGCCGGTCAGGTCCAGGCCATGTACGACTCGATGGCGAGGATCGCGGTCGAACCGACGTGGGCCCGGCTGAACGACTTCGAGAACACGTTGCCGAAGGACGTCGAGCGCGCCGCAAGCAGAAAGGCCTGACCGTTGTCCTGAGTCTTTGATCCGCACGTAGCGGGTCGGCTGGTTCTATGCCCTATCCGGGACTGTCCGACGCGCTCTACCACCAGGCCGGCGCCAGCAGGATCGGCGCCTCCGGTGGCCTGCTTCGAACTTTCTTTCGAGGGTCAGACCACATTTGACCATCAGGAGTGGTCAACGAGGCAGCCGTTGCCAACAGTTGTGCGCTCGGCTTGAATGTCTTTCGAGAAGCCGATATTGGAGCTGCTGTGCTGCCCTGGTGGGATCGCGAGGACGAGAAGCGCATCGCGGAGTTGTCCCCGGGCACTCGAGCTCTCATTGTGATCGTGGTGCTCGCGTTCACCATTCCGGTGGTGTTACTCGTAATCAGGGCGGTTCACTGATC
>CALMAR010000236.1 GCA_937859855.1 uncultured Kineosporia sp. | reverse complement strand
CCCGCAGGCTGAGCCCAGCCGCCGCGCACCGCTCCGCGGCCAGTGCCCGTAGCCGGGAGTTGGCCGCCACTCCCCCGCCGATCAGCAGGTGCTCCACTCCCTGTGCCCGGCACGCGGCGACCGCCTTGCTGGTCAGCACGTCGGCCACCGCCTCCTGGAAGGAGGCGCTGACATCGGCCACCGGCACCGGCTGACCGGACTCCTCCCGGGCCTCCACCCAGCGCGCCACCGCCGTCTTGAGCCCGCTGAACGAGAAGTCGAACTCGTGCCGCTCCAGATCGCGCCGGCTGGTCAGCCCGCGCGGGAACGAGATGGCTGCCGGATCGCCCTCTTTGGCTGCCCGGTCGATGAACGGGCCGCCGGGGAACGGCAGGCCGAGCAGGCGGGCGACCTTGTCGAAGGCCTCACCGGCCGCGTCGTCGATGGTCCGCCCGAGCGGGCTGATGTCGTAGCTGACGTCCTGCACCAGCAGCAGTGAGGAGTGGCCACCGGACACCAGCATGGCGATGGCCGGTTGTGGCAGCAGCCCGTGCTCCAGGGTGTCGACCGCAACGTGCGCGGCCAGGTGGTTCACCCCGTACAAGGGCACCCCCAGGGCCAGGGCCAGCGCCTTGGCCGAGGCCACCCCGACCATCAGCGCGCCGGACAACCCGGGCCCGGAGGTGACCGCGATCGCGTCGACGTCGCCCAGCCGCACTCCGGCGCTGAAGCAGGCTCGTTCGATCGCCGGGACGATCGCCTCCAGGTGGGCCCGGCTGGCCACTTCGGGGACGACGCCGCCGAACCGGGCATGCTCGGCGACCGACGACGCGATCGCGTCCGCCAGCAGGTCGGTGCCCCGGACCAGGCCGACCCCGGTCTCATCGCACGAGGTCTCGATGCCCAGGACCAGCGGGTGTTCTCTCACCCGATGAAGGTTATCCGCGCCGCCCGATCGACCGGCGCCACCAGCGGCGGCGAATGGGCGCAGCGGCAGCAACCAATTCGTCTGGCCGATGCAGCGCCGGACGGCGCGAGCGCCAATCCTCAGCCGCCTGCTCAGCATCGATCACTCCGACCGGTACCAGCGGTCCGTTCGCAGGACGCCGATATTCGCTCAGCAGGCGGTGGTTGAAGTCTGAGACCAGCTCTCGCACCGAGGCTTCCGAGGGCATCTCGGTCGGCGAAGCGAGCAGCGCAGCCCTTTCCCGGCGCAGGATGGGCAGCGGGCTGAGCAGAGCGCCGGTGTCCCCGCCCTCGCGCCGGATCCAGTCCCGGGCCCAGCGCTCGGCACTGAACGGGCGGTCCAGGCCCTCGATCGGCTTACCGGTACCGGGCAGATCATCGAAGGCGCCGCGCTCAGCCGCCTCCCGGATCAGCCGCTCGGCCAGGCTCTCCCATCGATCCATACTCATCCGTTGTCCAGGCTCAGCCGTTGTCCAGGCTCAGCCGTTGTCAGGCTCACCTTGGAGTATCCGCGGCCCGCTACCGCCAGTCAGATGGCCTGACCGTTGAGCAGCAGGTCAACCTCGATGTTGTTCCGGGTGGCGTTGGAGTACGGGCACACCTCGTGGGCGGTCCGGATGATCTGCGCGGCCGTTTCCCGATCAGTTCCGGGCAGTTGCACGTCCAGGGCGACGGCCAGCTGGAAGCCGCCGCTGCCGTTGGGCTGCATGCTCACCGCCGACTCGATCACAACACCGGAGGCATCGACCTGCTGGCGCTCAGCCACCCGCATCAGCGCGCTCTCGAAGCAGGCGGCATAGCCGACCGCGAACAGCTGCTCCGGATTGGTTCCGCCGCCGGCCCCGCCCATTTCCTTCGGCACTCGCAGCTGGAGGTCCAGGTTGCCGTCGTCCGTCCAGCCATGCCCCTCGGCCCGGCCGCCGGTGACGGTGGCCCGGGCGGTGTAGAGAATCTTCGCCATGGTTCAACCCTCACATGACCATCCGCATCCGGCGCACTGGGGGTCCGCCACGGCGCCGGCCTACCCCTGAGCCAGCGGGCGCAGCCGCATCACCCAGGCGTCGGCGCCCTCAGGCTGGTAGTAGCGGCGGCGGATGGCGATCCGCTCGAAGCCGCGGCGGCGGTAGAGCGCGATTGCGGGCCCGTTCCCGGCCCGCACCTCCAGCAGCACCGACGTGGCCTTCAGCCGACGGGCCTGGGCGAGCAGGGCATCCAGCAGAACACCGCCAAGCCCTTGCCCCTGTGCGGCACCGGCCACCGCGATGGTCTGCACGTCGGCCTCCGGGCCGGAGCAGAGCAGCCCGGCATAGCCGAGCAACTGGCCCAGCCGATCCTGAGCGACCACGTACCAGCGGCTCTCCGGGTGGGCCAGCTCGGCCCAGAAGCTCTCCGCCGTCCAGGCGCCGGGCCCGAACAGCGATCGCTCCAGCGGCAACAGGGTCTCGATGTCCCACCAGCGCATCGCCCGCAGCGTGATGCCGGGGGCGGCCGGGACGGGCCATTCGCTCATCGAGCCGGGCGCACCCGCTTGCGCGCCCCCGGCACCTGAGCGTCCGGGCGGCGCAGGTACAACGGTTCCGGTTCGTTCAGGTAAGGCTCTCCGGCCACCGCGAGCCGGGCCAGATCGGCCGCTCCGGGATCCAGCGGCGGCAGCGGCTGGCCCAGGACGTCCGGGTAGAGCAGGGCGCCGCGCCCGGCCACCGGCAGGCCGGAAAACCCGATCTGATCGGCCGGCCCGACCTGCGGCGACCCCTGCCGGATCGGCAACCCGTTGCCCGCCGAGATCCGATAGCGGGCCCAGTACACCTCGCCCCGCCGGGCATCGATCGCGACCAGGAACTCGGGCTCGGACAGGCCCAGCCTGACCGCGCCGGCCGCGACCGCGTCCAGGCTGCACACTCCGGTCACCGGGATGCCCAGCGCCATACCCATCACCCGGGCCGTGGCCAGGCCCACCCTCAGGCCGGTGAACGGGCCGGGGCCGATCCCGGCCGTGATCGCAGTGAGCTGGGCCGGGGTGATGAACAGGCCGGCCAGCAGGCGCTCGATCGCCGGGCTGAGCAGTTCGGCGTGCCGGGGACTGTCCCCGGCATCCAGCTGGCCGAGCACCCGTTGGCCATCGTGCACGGCGACCGAGACCGAGGGGGACGCCGTGTCCAGCGCCAGCAGCAACATGTCCTGACCTGCGCCCGGCTCAGGCGGGGATCGGCAGTACCACGCCGGCCCAGCGCGGCCCGAAGCCGCTGACCTTGACCCCGCGCGGCTCGTCGCCCTCGACCTCGGGATCATCCGGGCCAGCCGCACCGCGGCGGCGTTCCAGCCGGACCTCCAGCCGATCGGAGGCCAGGCCCTCGACCAGGCCCTCGCCCCACTCGACCACGGTGATGGAGTCGGCCAGCGAGGCATCCAGGTCCAGATCGTCGACCTCGGCCAGTGAGTCCAGCCGATAGGCGTCCACATGCACCAGCGCCGGCCCGCCGACCAGCGACGGGTGGACCCGGGCGATCACGAAGGTAGGGCTGGTGATGTCGCCCCGGACCAGCAACCGCGCGCCGATGCCCTGGGTGAGGGTGGTCTTACCCGCTCCCAGGTCACCGGTCAGCACGATCAGATCGCCGGCCTGGAAGGTACTGGCCAGCATGCCGCCGAATTCGCGCATCGCCGCGGCGGAGGGAACGATGCTGCTCATGGTCACCTGGGGCGGGGTGGCGATACCAAGATCAGAGCTGAGATCGGCCCGGTGTGCTCCGCTCATGATCGGCCTCCACTCTCCTCGCGTCGTCCTGGGCGCCGCTGACGGCTCTGCGGCCCCTCATGGCCGGTTCCGCTCTCCCGGCTGTCTGGGCCCTCCCGGCGTTGCCAGCGTGAGCGTATCGGCGTCACGGTCCGGCGTCCCCATCCGCGACGCCGGCCTGAGCGCTGTTGTTCGCCCGCGGCGACGGCGGCACGGCCCAGCAGGGCCTCGATCGCATCGGTGACCAGCTGTGGGTGTTCGAGCAGGACCAGGTGGCCCGCGCCGGCGATCACCACCTGTTCGGCGCCGGGGATCAGGGCCGCGATCTGCTCCCCGGCCACGGCCGGGATCAGGACATCGTGATCACCGACCACCACCAGCACGTCGTGGCCGGTCATGGCGGCCAGCGCCGCCCGCTTGTCGTGGGTGCCGAAGGTGGGCAGGAAGTCGGAGATCACCTCGACCCGGGTGCGGGCGATCATTTGCGCGGCGAACGACACCAGCTGCCATGGAACCGGCGAGGCGAACGAGTAGCGGCGCACCAGAACGCTTTCCAGGTCACTGCCGAGCCGGCGCCCGCGCGCCACCAGGGCACCCTGCTTGGCCAGCAGCCGGGCCGCGGCCGGAGCGGCGCGGACCGCGAGCCGGCTCAGCCCGGCGAATCCCAGGTCCAC
>CALMAR010000235.1 GCA_937859855.1 uncultured Kineosporia sp. | reverse complement strand
TCGAACCCCTGACCCCCTCCATGCCATGGAGGTGCGCTACCAGCTGCGCCACAGCCCCGCCTCAACACAAGGACCGGCTTGACGACCAGCCTGTGAAGCGGACCTGAGTGTATCTGGTCCGCCCGGCCCGGCTCCAAATCGATTCGCCCGGCGGGTCGGACTCAGCTCGGCGTCTGCGAGATGCCGGCTTCCGACGTCTCAGCCGAAGGCTCGTACTCGTTCAGAGCACCGCCCAGGTTGTACGCCGCCAGCCGCCAGCCGTAGGGCATCCACTGCAGATGCGCCCAGTGCGCATTGCGCAGCGCTTCGAACCGGTTCCACGATTGCGACGGCCAGCCCAGTAGCACGAACATGGCACCGCGCAGGGTTGCCCCGTGCGAGGCGCAGACCAGGGTCCCGCCGTCCATCGACTCCGCCGCCTCGGTGATGCAGGCCGCACCCCGGGTCGCGGCCTCCGTCCGGCTCTCACCACCGCCCCGCCGGCCGGCCTCTCCGCGCCGCCCGGCCGCGGAGTCCTCCGGCCATTTCGCACTGATCTCGGCTGTGGTCAGCCCCTCCCATGATCCGGCATCGATCTCCCGCAACCGAGCGTCCGGTTCGGGGACCACGCTCAGCAACCGGGCCAGGGCGCCAGCGGTCACCGACGCCCGGGACTGATCCGAAGTCAGCAGCCGGAGCGGCTCGCCCCTGAACTCGGCGATCTGCCCGGCCAGCAGCTGGGCGCCGCGCTCGGCCTGGGCCAGTCCCACCTCGTCCAGCGGGATGTCGAGCTGTCCCTGGAACCGCGACTCGTGGTTGTAGGCGGTCCGGCCGTGCCGCCACAGGAGGACCCGGGCCGCGGTCACTCGGCCAGCGGAACAGACGAGCCAGCTGGGACGACGTCCGCCGGGAGCGCCACCACCGGACAGTCACGCCAGAGTCGCTCCAGTGAGTAGTACTCACGTTCCTGCGCGTGCTGCACGTGCACGACAACCTCGCCGTAGTCCAGCAGTACCCACCGGCCCGCGCGCTCGCCCTCGCGCCGGATCGGACTGACTCCGGCCCGGCTCATGGCCTCCTCGACAGCCTCCACGATCGCCCGGACCTGCCGGTCATTGGGCGCCGATGCGAGCACGAAGACGTCCGTGATCACCAGATGCTCGCTGACGTCGATCGCGACGATGTCGTCGGCGATCTTGTCGGAGGCGGCCCGGGCCGCGATTGCGGCCAGTTCCAGGGCACGGTCAGAAGCTGTCACGTCAGATCACCCTAGCCGAGGTCCTGATAGAGCCCGTGCTTGGAGATGTACTGCACCACGCCGTCCGGCACCAGATACCAGACCGGCCGGCCGTTGGACACCCGTTCGCGGCAGTCGGTGGACGAGATGGACAGTGCGGGCACCTCGAGCAGACTGACCCGATCCTCGGGCAACCCAGACCGGTCCAGCCGGTGCCCGGGCCGGGTGACGCCGATGAAGTGCGCCAGCTCGAACAGGGAGTTGGAGTCCTTCCAGGACAGGATCTGCTCCAAGGCGTCAGCGCCGGTGATGAAGAACATTTCCGAGCCAGTTCGCTCGGCGGCCAGATCGCGCAGGGTATCGATGGTGTAGGTCGGCCCGGGCCGGTCGATGTCGACCCGGCTGACGGTGAACCGGGGATTGGATGCCGTCGCGATCACCGTCATCAGGTACCGGTGCTCGGCTGGAGAGACCTGCCGCTCGGACTTCTGCCAGGGCTGGCCGGTAGGGACGAAGATCACTTCATCCAGGCTGTACCGGCTGCCGACCTCGCTGGCGGCCACCAGGTGACCGTGATGAACCGGATCGAAGGTGCCGCCCATCACTCCGATGCGCGGGCCGAACATCTGACTGCGAGAGCCTGGCACTGCGGCCAGGTCAGGCGCCTTCGCTAAGCATGCTGTGCTTGGTGCCGATGCTGCGGAAGGCGTAGGTGACAGCCAGCAGGCTGGCGAACACGGCTAGGGCGATCACGCCGAAGGCCCAGGCGGGCATCGGCAGCTCGCGCTCCTGGTCAACGGTGTTGGTGGCGGCGGCGTACAAGGCCACTGCAAGCATCCCGATCACGTTCCTTCCGGTGGTCGCGCGTACCGCAGAGTCTGCCACGCGCCGCGTTCGCGGCGGCCACTACCCTGGCAACGGTGATCCCCGAGTCGTCGTCCGTTCTCCCCCCCGGGTTGTCCGTGGTGGTGCCGATGTATGACGAGGAGGCGATGATCCCGCTGTTCGTGGAGCAGCTGAGGCCGGTATTGGACGGCTTGGGGCAGACCTACGAAGTGCTGGTCGTTGACGACGGCAGCCGCGACACCACTCCAGCCCTGCTGGAGAAGGCCCGGCGCGACTGGGCCCAGCTGCGCGTGGTCCGGTTGCGGGCCAATGCCGGGCATCAGGCCGCCCTCTCGGCCGGGCTGGCCCGGGCCCGGGGAGACTGGGTGGCCACCATCGACGCCGACCTGCAGGATCCGCCGCAGACCATCGCCACGATGCTGGAGCAGGCCCGGTCACAGCAGGCCGACGTCGTCTATGGCGTGCGCAGTGACCGCAGTTCCGACTCCCGGTTCAAGCGGGCGTCGGCCTTCCTGTACTACCGCGCGATGCGCCGGCTGGTGGGCCAGCACGTGCCCGCGGACGCCGGAGACTTCCGGCTGATGAGCCGGGCCACGGTGGACGCCGTCAACCGGCTGCCCGAGCAGAACCGGGTGCTCCGGCTGGTGGTGCCCGCCCTCGGCTTTCCCAGCACCCAGGTGTCGTATGTGCGGGGCGAACGCGCCGCTGGCGCGACCAAGTACCCGCTGTCGCGAATGGTCCGGCTCACCGTGGACAGCATGACCGGCTTCTCGGTGGCCCCGCTGCGGCTGGCCACCTGGTTCGGATTGGGTGGCGCGCTGGTGACCCTGGGCCTGCTGATCTTCGCGATCGTGGCCAAGCTGACCGGCTTCTACACCGCACCCGGCTGGACCTCAACCTTCGTGGCCGTGGCCAGCGTCGGGGCGGTTCAGCTGCTCTGCCTGGGCCTGCTGGGCGAGTACGTCGGCCGGCTGTACACCCAGCTGCAAGGACGGCCGACCTATCACATCGCCTACGACTCCGGCGATGAACACGTTCTGACCATCAATCCGGACGGCGGGCCCGGACGAACAGCGAGACCCCGGGCCAGGTCCTGACCGGCAGATACCGCTCAGCCACCACGACTCCATACAGGGCCGTGTTCAACAGCTTCGGCAGGTACTCCAGGTCCGACCCGGTGCTGGAGCGGCGCCGCAACGCCACCACCGGGCGCAGCAGCACATTCCACGACCGCATCGGCTCGAGCTCGAACCCGGCGCCGGACAGCAGATCTCCGAGCGTCTGGCGGGTGTAGCGGCGGACGTGACCGACCGCGTCATCGTGCGCCGACCAGAGCCGGGGGTCGGCCGGGACTGCGGCCAGGAACGTCCCGCCCGGCCGCAGTGCCTCGAAAATGCCCGTTGCAGCTGCCTTTTCGTCCGGGATGTGCTCCAGCACGTCGTAGGCCACGACCAGATCCAGCGCCCCTGGCTGCAGTGGAAGCCGGGTGGCGTCGCCGCGCACCACCGGGATCGCCCGTTCGTGGCAAACCTGAGCACCGTCCTCACCGAACTCCAGCGCCGCTACCTGCCAGCCCAGAGACCGCAGCACACGAGTGTTTCCGCCTCCGGCGGCGCCCACGTCGACCGCGAGGCCGGGCCTCAGCCCGGCCAGCTGCCGAGTCAGCAGGTGACGCCGCTCGCGGTACCACCAGTGCTGGTCCTCCAGCTGAGTGAGCTTGCGAACCTCGATGCCTTCCATGGCGTCCCGGTCAGGGCCGGACGTGACCGTCGCCGGTCACGATCCACTTGGTCGAGGTGATCTCAGCCAGCCCCATCGGCCCGCGGGCATGCAGCTTCTGGGTGGAGATTCCCACCTCGGCGCCCAGCCCGAACTCGGCGCCGTCGGTGAA
>CALMAR010000234.1 GCA_937859855.1 uncultured Kineosporia sp. | reverse complement strand
ATCTGGGTCCGCAGGCCCTCGTCCAAGCCGGTGGTCGCCGAATCCACCCCCGGATCACTCAGCCCCGACGGGATCGCCAGGCTCCGATCCGGAGGCAGCAGATAACGGATCTGCTGCACCGCGCCGTTGTAGTCAGTGTCAGCATGGCGGCCCGACGACAACGCCGAACCAGCCATCGACTGAGCGTGCTCGAGCCGGCCCGCGAACGTGGACAGCGCGCTGCCACACCCCCGATACGCCTGCTCCGACTTCGCCAGCTCCCCCGGCAGATCCCTCAAGGCATCCACGAACAGCGACGCGTAATCGCCCTCCATCGCCAGCTCACCAGCCGACGAACCGATCGCCGACAGCTTGTCCCGGGCCCGCCCCAGCACATCAGCCTGGCCCTGGAACCGCGACGCCGTCACCCGGACCTGATCAGGAAAACCCGGAGCCGGATCACCACCCAGCCCGAGCACGCTCCAGTCACTCATTGCCTTTGGCTACCCCCCAGTAGTAGGCGTGCTGGGTGTCAGCCCTTGGCCTGGGATGCCAGGCCCTGGTCCAGTTCCTGGTGGGCCTGCACGGTTGCGCCGAGGAACTGCTGCATTCCCTCGATGCCGGCGATGGCCTGGCTGGCTCCAGCGTTCCAGTTGTTGTAGGAGTCGAAGAACGCGCCTGACGCCTTCTCGGTCACGAAACCGCTCTCCACCAGCTGAGACACCAGGCTCTTGAGCCGGTTCAGCGTGGTGACGATCTCTTCGTGCCCCTGGGCCAGAGCAGCCTTGGTGGCGTCGACGGCGGCGTAATCAACGTGAATGGGCATGACAACCTCTCGTTTTCATGTCTGTGTGGATGTCTGGATGTGATGACTGATCAGGTGATCAGGTCAAATCGGATTGATCTAGATCAGATGATCAGGTGCTGCTCGGTGAGACCGCCGGGGCGGCCGTTCCTCCCCCCTCCTCCTCCTCTTGTGACGAAGGATCCGTCCAGGTGAGCGTTCCGCTGATGGCGTCGAAGAGATCCAGCATCGGCTCGGCCAGTTCTGGTTCTGGACTGACCAGCACCAGATCCAGCACCTGATGGATTCCTGGCACCGGCACCAGCGTGTGCATCAGCACGCATTCAGCTGACCGGCCGTCGCTGACCTCGGTGACCTCCACCCCAGCCACCCGCACGCAGCGCCCGGCCGGAACTTCGCTCAGCGCCACCCGCCGCCAGGTGCGGGCTGCGCCGTCCCCCGCGCTGGCCGGTGGAGCGCTGGCGATCAGCTGGGCGGCGATCACGTCCGGGTCATTACCGTCATCGCCGGGCGGGCCGCTGGTGATGAATGCGAGCACGGTGGCGACCAGCAGCCGGTCGTCGATCGGCTCGGTCATCGCGGCGGCGAACACCACCCCCCGGCGCTCCGCATCAGTGGCGACCTCGCGCAAGAACTTGAGCATCGCCGCCCGATATGGAGCCATGGCAGGCGATTCCGCGATCCGCTGATCGACCATCCGGGCCAGCTCGCCGGTCCTGGTCGCGCGCCAGAGATCGACCTCGAACCAGTTCGGCGGTACTCGGACGCTGAACCGGCGCCCGGTCTCGGGCAGTACGGTCACTAGCGTCCACCAGCCGGTGGGCCAGATGGCGTCAGCGCGTCATTCAGCGACGTGTCCACCTTGCGAGCGCCGTCGACCAAACCCTGTAACAGCCCGGCGGCACCCTTAAGCATGTTGTCGAGCTTCTTGCGGTTGTCTGAGGAGTTGCTCACGAAGTGATGTAACGCGGAGGCGACCTTCGGCGAACCGGTCGCCGATCCCGCGTCTCCGATGTCATCCGCGATCCCGCTCAGCTCGGACCGAATGCTGCGCAGATCACTCGCAACATCGGCCGCGGCCTGCAAGTCCGCGCCGAATTCTCCCGCCACCCTCATCCCCCCGGATCGTCTGGCTCTGCGGCTGTGCGGGACACCATAGCTAAACTGGCGATCGCGCGCATCCACGACTTTCCTGACTCGCCCCGATCGTCCGGCTACGGGTTGGCTCCGCCGCGTCCGATGGTGCCCGGAGCCGGATGGGTCAGCGGGTGGCCCGGCCCTCGGCGATGAACCAGTTCATGGTCTCCCGTAAGCCATCCTTGACATCCACCTGCGGGGTCCAGCCCAGCAGGTCCCGCGCCCGGCTGGTGTCTGGCCGGCGTACCCGGGGATCGTCCTGCGGCAGCGGAATGAAGGTGATGCTGGACTCGGAGCCGGCCAGATCGCGGATCATCTCGGCCAGCTCCAGCATGGTCAGTTCGTGCGGGTTGCCGATGTTGACCGGGTCGTGCACGTCGCTCATGGCCATCCGCAGGATGCCTTCGACGGTGTCATCGACATAGCTGATGGACCGGGTCTGGCTGCCTGAGCCGGCCACGGTGATGTCGGCACCGGCCAGCGCCTGGGCCATGAACGTGGGGACCGCCCGGCCGTCGTCTGGCCGCATCCGGGGCCCAAAGGTGTTGAAGATCCTGACGATTCCCGTGTCGGCACCCCGGCTGAGCCGGTAGGCCGTGGTCAGGGCCTCGCTGAACCGCTTGGCCTCGTCGTAGACCCCGCGGGGCCCGATCGGATTGACGTTGCCCCAGTAGTCCTCGGTCTGCGGGTGTACCAGGGGGTCGCCGTACACCTCCGACGTCGACGCCAGCACGAACCGGGCCTTCTTCTCCACCGCCAGGCCGAGCAGGTGCAGCGTGCCGAGGCTGCCTACCTTGAGCGTCTCCACCGGGATTCGCAAATAGTCGATCGGTGACGCCGGAGAGGCGAAGTGCAGGACCAGGTCTACCTCGCCCGGCACGTGCACGTAATCGGTCACGTCGCAGCGCAGCAAGCGGAAGTGCTCGTTTTCCAGCAGATGGGCCACATTGGCCGGGTTACCCGTGACGAAGTTGTCCAGGCAGACGACGTCCACACCCAGGGCCAGCAGCCGGTCGCACAGATGCGAGCCCAGGAAACCTGCGCCCCCACTGACCACCGCCCGTCGAATTGTTCTCATGGCGACCCATCATGGCCTCTTCTGGTGGTCAGATCACAGCCGGCCTCCACCGGCCGATAACGTGCGGCTGTGGCCGTGGCACGGGTGGGAATCTCCGGCTGGCGTTATCCGCCCTGGCGGGGCCGGTTCTACCCGAAGGGGCTGCGGCAGGCCGACGAGCTGGGATATGCCGCACAGCGGATGACCAGCATCGAGATCAACGGCTCGTTCTACGCGCTGCAGCGGCCCCAGAGCTTCATCCGCTGGCGGGACGAGACTCCTGACGGATTCGTGTTCGCGGTCAAGGGCGGCCGGTTCATCACTCACATGAAACGGTTACGGGACGTCGAGACGCCGCTGGCCAATTTTCTGGCCTCCGGGGTCCTGGCACTCGGGCCGAAGCTCGGGCCGCTGCTGTGGCAATTGCCGCCGACGCTGAAGTTCGACGCCGAACAGCTCAGCCGGTTTCTCAGCCAGCTTCCCGGCAGTACCGCTGAAGCGGCGAAACTCGCTGCGGCGCACGACGAACGACTTGATGACCGGGACTGGACCCGGACAGACGCCGATCGGCCGCTGCGCCACGCGGTCGAGGTTCGGCACCCGAGTTTTGCCGTCTCAGAAGCTATCTCACTGTTCCGCCGCCATGGCGTGGCGGTGGTGGTGGCGGACACCGCAGGCCGGTTCCCGGTGCTGGACGACGTCACCGCCGACTTCGTCTACGTTCGCCTGCACGGTGATGTGGAGCTCTACACCAGCGGTTACGGAGAGGAGGCTCTCGACCGCTGGGCCAGCAGGATCGGAAACTGGTGCAGCGGTGAGGTCCCGGTCACCGAGCACACTGCCGGCGAACCGGGACGCCGGTTGCCCGGCGGACGCGACGTCTATGTCTACTTCGACAATGACGTCAAAGCGCACGCGCCAGCCGATGCGATGGCCCTGCTGGCCCGGCTGTCCTGATCCGCGCCCGACTCAGAAAATGCCTTGGCCAGTGAGCTGCCAGCGGTCATGCTGCGGAAGACTTCGGACGATGAGGGAGGGACATGACATGCCCGAGCACCTGAGCAAGCGCCTGATCAACTGGGCCTCGGTGCTGGAGGACAAGACCCGGGAGCAGGCCCTGCGCACTGCCAGCATGCCGTTCGTCTTCCCGCATCTGGCCCTCATGCCGGACGCGCACCTGGGCAAGGGCGCGACCGTGGGTTCGGTGATCCCGACCGATCGGGCGATCATCCCGGCCGCGGTCGGGGTGGACATCGGTTGCGGCATGATCGCCGTCCGGACCCAGTTCACGGTGCCCGAGATCCTCGCCGCTGGCAGGGATCTGGCCCAGTTGCGGGAGTCCATCGAAGCCGCGGTTCCGCTGTCCGCGGGGCACTACAACGACGCGCTGACCGAGACTGCGGCGCATCGAGCAGCGGAACTGGAGAGCGTGGCCACGATCGATTACGGCGGATTCGCCAAGAACTGGCGGTTGCAGCTGGGAACGCTCGGTTCGGGGAATCACTTCATCGAGATCACCTACGACGAGGAGCAGCGGGTCTGGCTGTTTCTGCACTCAGGATCGCGGGGCGTGGGAAACCGGATCGCTCAGCGGCACATCGGTATTGCTCAGAAGTTGTGCTCACAGTGGTGGATCGAGCTACCCGACCCCGATCTGGCCTACCTGGTGGAGGGCACTGACGAGTTCTGGGCCTACCTGCGGGACCTGCGCGGGGGCCCGCGCGTCGCCCCGCTGAACCGGGAGGGGGTGATGGAGCGGGGGGTGGGG
>CALMAR010000233.1 GCA_937859855.1 uncultured Kineosporia sp. | reverse complement strand
GTACGAGGCGGTGCTGCGCCGCCTGCCCGCCGGCAGCCTGGTCGGGACCCTGCCGAACGGGACCCGCTCGGCCAGAGCGCTGAACGAGGTGACCGAGCGGGTCGGCGGCGAGCGCGGTTTCGTCATCGCCGACACCCGCCGCGACGCCCGCACCCGGTTCTGGACGGGCAAGCTGGCCGCCGACCGCTTCCACCCCAACGACCGGGGCTACGCGGCCATCGCGGGAGTCTTCGCCGATGCGCTGGACCAGGCCGTGACCCGCTGAGCGCAGCATCACCTCCGGCACGCTCCGGTGCCCGTGCCGGCCGGACGCGATCGGGAGGTCACCGTATGGTGTGCCGGGTGGAGGCCGTGGGGCGGGATTATCACGAGGCGATCATGAACGTCTTCGAGCAGGCCACGTCGTACGGCGGCAACGGCCCCTTGCTCATCGAGTCCATGCCGATTCTTGGACACCTGATCTTTCTGGCTCATGGTCAGGGCAGGCCTCTGGAAGACGTCCGGCTCGCTCTGACAGATCAGGCGACCCGGAACCAGATCCTCGATGCGGGCATCGCCCACCCGGCAGGACCTGTGCAACTGTCGGCCTGGCTGGTGAAGCGGTGGTTCGAGGAGCCCGTGCCGGCCGAGAGGGCCCACAAAGCCGGGGTGGTCACCGAGGCCCAGCTGTTCGTCGGGTATCTGCTGCGCTGAAGCGGAATCCGGGCCTGCCCCGGTCAGTGCAGGGCAGGGCTGAACCGCTCCTCGCCCTCGGCTTCCGGGCGGCGCGGTGCGCGGTCGAGCCGGCTCGGCCGCCAGATTCCCGGGCCGATGTCGAAGGTGATCGCCGTGACCAGGACCGAGCGCACGATCATCGTGTCCAGGACGACGCCCAACGCGACCGCGACACCGATCTCGGCGAAGGCGACGAGCGGCAGGGTGCCCAGCACCAGGAACGTGGCGGCCAGCACCATCCCCGCCGAGGTGATCACCCCGCCCGTCGCGGACAGCCCGATCAGCGCGGCCCTGCGCGTGCCGTGCTCCGGGGTCTCCTCGCGGACCCTGGTCATCAGGAAGATGTTGTAGTCGATGCCGAGGGCGACCAGGAACACGAACACGAACAGCGGCAACGAGGAGTCGGCCCCGGCGAAGTCGAAGACGTACCGGAACAGCAGCGCGCTGAGGCCCAGCGACGCGCCGAAGGACAGCACCACCGTGGCGACCAGGATCAGCGGCGCGACCAGGGCGCGCAGCAGCGCCATCAGGATCAGCGCGACCACCAGCAGCACCATCGGGATGATCAGCTTGTTGTCGTGGCTCTGCGCATGCTTGATGTCCAGCAGGATCGCCGGCGAGCCGCTCACCAGCGCGTCGGCGCCGTCGACGCCGTGCACGGCGGTGCGCACCCGTTGGACCGCGGCGAACGCGCCTGCCGAGGTCGCGTCGTCGTCGGTGGTGGCGCTGATGAAGGCGACACCGCCCCGGGTGACCGGCCTGGACGGCGTCCCGATGCCGTGGATGCCTGACATGGCCTGGACCACGGCGTCCGCGGCGTCGGCGTTCGCGACCACCTGGACCGGGTTGGTCTGGTCCGACAGGCCGTGCTCGACCAGCACCTTCTGGCCGACGATGGAGTCGAACTCCTTGGTGTAGGAGTCCTCGGTGGACAGGCCGTTGGCGTTCAACTGGAACAGGCCCAGGCAGGCCAGCAGCAGAGCCGCGGTGGTGCCGATCCAGACGGCGCGGGGCCGGCGGCCGATCCGCCTCCCGACCCGGGCCCAGAACCCCCCGACCGTCGGCTCCGGGCTGCCGAACGTGGGCCGCGAGGGCCAGAAGATCCACCGTCCCATGATCACCAGCAGTGCCGGCAGCAGCGTGACCATCACCGCGAGCCCGATCACGATGCCGATCGCCAGCACGGGCCCCATCCCCGCCGTCGAGTTCATGTCGGCGAACAGCAGCGTGAGCATGCCCAGCACCACGGTGCCGGCCGAAGCGATGATCGCCGGCGCGGCGCGGTGCAGCGCGAACGCCATCGCCTCGTGCCGGTCCTCGTGCCGGCGCAACTCCTCCCGGTACCGCGCCACCAGCAACAGGGCGTAGTCCGTCCCCGCGCCGAAGACCAGCACGGTGAGAATGCCCTGGGACTGCCCGTTGACGGTCAGCCCGGCGTCCTTGGCCAGGAAGTAGATGACGGCCTGGGCCAGCGTCAGCGCGACGCCGGCGGAGAGCACCGGCAGCAGCCACAGCACCGGGCTGCGATAGGTGAGCAGCAGGATGATGATCACCACCGCCACCGTGGTGTACAGCAGCGACCCGTCCAGCCCGGCGAACGCCTCGGCGGAGTCGGCCGCCTGGCCGCCCTGACCGGCCAGGTGCAGCGTCGTGCCGGGGACCGCCGCGACCTTGCGCAACTGCGTGGCGGTGTCGGGCAGCTTGTTCCAGCCGTTCTTGCCCAGGTCGAAGGTGACCACCGTCTGGGCGGCCTTCCGGTCGGGCGCGGGGATGGGCCCGGTCACCTGGCCGACCACGCCCTCCAGCTGCGAGATCCTGGTCGTCGCCGCCTTCGCCGCGGCCAGCTGCTGCGGGGTCAGGGTGCCGCTGGAGACCTCGTAGACCACCGTGGTCGGGATGGCGTTCTCCGACTGGAAGGCGGAGAGCTTCTTCAGCGCCTGGGTGGATTCGGCGTTGCCGGGCAACCAGGACTGCGCCTGGTTGTCCTCGACCCCGGTGAGCTTGCCGGCGAACGACCCGAGGCCGGCCAGGGCGACCACCCAGAACACCAGCACGATCCATTTGATCTTCGAGCCGGTCAGCGAGCCGGCTATCCGACGCTGCATGGGTCACCTCGGCAGATGTCGAGTCAGGCAGCACCGCCGTGCCCGACCGCACCCCCGAGCCTGCCACGATCAGCGAGTCGGCGGAAAGACCCGGGCGCCTCGGCACCCGACGTCGCGGTCGTGCCGGAAGCTCCCGATCCACCGGCGACCGGGCCGACACGACCACCGCAGGCCGGACGTCGATAACCTCGGCCGGATGCAGAGCCCCACTCCCGCGCCGTGGCCGGACGAGGCGACGGCGGCCCGATGAGGATCGTCTACAACAGTTTCAACGGTCGGTACGCCGACAGCCCCGCGGCGGTGCATCGGGCACTGCTGCGCCGGGGCGACGCGCACGAGCACGTGTGGCTGTGCGACCCGACGCGGGACGGCGGGTTCCCGGCCGGCACGCAGACCCGGACGATCTACAGCCGGCCGGCGATCGAGGCGTTGGAGTCCGCCGATCTGGTGATCTCGGACAGTCACCTGGAGATGGACTGGGTGAAGGGGCCGGGCGCCCGGTACGTGCAGACCTGGCACGGCACCCCGCTCAAGCGGGTGCACGCCGACAT
Organism: uncultured Kineosporia sp.; assembly: GCA_937859855.1. The sequence continues at coordinate 6,638 of CALMAR010000233.1, read as the reverse complement.
CCTGAGCCCCCCGCCCGGCGTGCTGGAACGCCTGTCGCTCGACGTGGCGCGGTGGGACGTGCTGCTCTCGCCCAACCGCCACAGCACCGCCGCGCTGCGCAGCGCCTTCCAGTGGCAGGGGCCCGTGCTGGAGATCGGGTACCCCCGCAACGACGTGCTGCTGAGTGCCACGGCGGGCCTGATCCGCGAACGGGTCAGGCGTGAACTGGGCATCACCGACGAGCAGACCGTCGTCCTGTACACGCCGACCTTCCGGGACGACGTCCTGGCCGAGCGCGGCGTCGACGCCGCCACCGCGGCAGCCCTGGAAGCCGGGGTGATGGAGGGGCTCGGGCGCGAGTACGTCGTCCTGGTCCGGCTGCACTACAAGCTCACGGGACGAGCGGCGCTGCCCGAACGCGAGGGGGTCCGGGACGTGTCCGCACACCCCGACGTCGCGGAGCTCTACCTGGCCGCCGACGCGATGGTCACCGACTACTCCTCGACGATGTTCGACTTCGCGGTGACCGGCAAGCCGCTCGTCTTCCACACCCACGACCTGGAGCACTACCGCGACCGGATGCGCGGGTTCTACTTCGAGCTCGCCGACCAGGCACCCGGCCCGCTGGTGCGCACCCAGCAGCAGCTCGTCGACAGCCTGCAGAACCTGCCCGCGGTCACGGACGGGTATGCCGCCGCGTACCGCCGCTTCCGGCAGACGTTCTGCCATCTGGACGACGGCCACGCGACCGAGCGCTTCCTGGAGCAGCTGATCCCGGTTCCCTGAGCAGGGCGCGTCGACGAGTCTGACCGCCGGTTCACCGACCGGGTCGGGCCGGGCGGGGATGCGAGGAGCCTGGTCCGGAGGAACATGCCGGTTACCCGACCACGACGGAGGTCACCATGGCTGCCCGGGTGCTGACCGACGGTGAAGGACACGCGCGCTACACGGCCCGCGGCAGCGTGATGGTGTTCAAGGCGCTCGCCGCCCAGGACGACGGCGACTTCTCGCTGATGGAGCGCACGCTGCCGCCCGGCGGGCGCCGTCCTCCACCGCACCGGCACTCCACCTGCTCCGAGGCGTACTACGTGCTCGACGGCGTGGTGTCGGTCGTCGTGGAGGATGAGCAGCTGACCGTGCAGCCGGGCGGTTTCGTGCTCGTCCCCCGAGGCACGCTGCACACCTTCGGCAACGGCGGTGACGACGAGGCGCGGCTGCTGGTGCTGCACGCACCGGCGATGGACGCCTACTTCGCCGAGCTGCACGAGCTGTGGAACCGCGACCGGCCTCCCTCGCCGGCCGAGGAGGGCGAGCTGATGTCGCGATTCGGCATGCAGCGCTGACGATGCCGGGCGGGCGTGACGTGCGGTCAGCTGGATCGCATGTCGGCCAGCGGCCATCCGCCGGCCGCGAGCCTGGCGGAGACCCGCGCGACGTCCTCGTCGGACGCTGCGTCCAGAGTGGTGTCGTTGATCATCTGCTCGATGTCGGCGGTGGTGATCTCCTGACCGGTGAACGCGAGTTCGGCCAGCTCGCTGCTGATCCGGTGGACCTCGGCATCGGTCAGCTTGCGCCGCAGCAGGCCCAGCAGGACGACGTAGTCCTGCTGCGGGATGCCTCCGGGGTAGCCGGCGCGAAGCCATTGCAGGGCACGGGTGGCGAAGGTCGCGCTGGTCTCGCTCACGGCTTCGTCCTCACTTGTCGATGATCGTCGGGTAGACGTGCTCGAAGCTGAGCGCCTTGCCGAATCCGGACGCGACGATGAACACGATCCCGAGTGCCACCGCCACGACGACGACGGCGAAGCACAGGGCCGCGATCGCCCGTCCGATCGGGTGCGGTGCCGCGGCGGCGGCTCCCGCGGCATGCGTCTCCGCCTCCCCGCCCTGCCCGTAGGCCAGAGCCCGGACGCCGGCGGCGAACAGGGCCGGCAGCCCGGCGCCGAGAATGACGCCGAAGACCAGGATCTTCCAGACTGCCTGGAACTCCAGCGAGAACGTGTGTCCCATGGACGTGCCTCCTGTGTCGGATCAGACGTCGGTCGGACGTCGGGTCGGACGTCGGGTCAGACGCTGACCGGGCGGGAATCCGCCTGCGCCGGCGTCTCCCACTCGTCGTTGACGTTGCCGGGATGGACGGGCTCGCGACGGGACCGGACGTACATCCAGCCCGCGGCCACGGCCAGCAGGATCGTGATCGCGACGGCTCCCAGGAGCCCGTCGCCGAGCACGTCGGCGACCCACCACATCAGTGCCCCCACGACCGCCGCACTCGGCAGCGTGATGATCCACGCGGCCACCATCCGGCCGGCGACCCGCCAGCGGACGCCCGCTCCCGGCTTGCCCACCCCGCTGCCCAGGATGGATCCCGTGGCGACGTGCGTGGTGGACAGCGCGAACCCCAGGTGGCTGGAGACCAGAATGACCGTCGCCGAGGCGCTTTCCGCGGCCATCCCCTGGGGAGGCGCGATCTCCACCAGTCCCTTGCCGAGCGTGCGGATGATGCGCCACCCGCCGAGGTAGGTGCCGGAGGAGATGGCAAGGGCACAGCATGCCTTGACCCAGAAGGGGATGCTGTCGGAGCTGGTCCAGTGACCCGAGGCGATCAGGGCCAGCGTGATCACACCCATGGTCTTCTGCGCGTCGTTGGTGCCGTGGGCCAGCGAGACCAGCGAGGCCGATCCGATCTGGCCCCAGCGGAACCCGTTGTCGGTGTACCTGGCCGCGACCCCGAGCACGATGCGGTAGATCAGCCAGGTCCCGATCGCCGCCACCAGACCGGCGATCACCGGCGAGAGGATCGCGGGCAGGATCACCTTCCCGACCACCCCGTCGATCTTGCTGCCGTCCCCGTTCCAGTTGACGCCGCTCCAGCCGAGCCCGGCGATCGTCGAACCGATCAGGCCGCCGAACAGGGCGTGCGAGGAGCTGGAGGGAAGGCCGACCAGCCAGGTCAGCAGGTTCCAGACGATGGCGCCGATCAGACCGGCGAGCACGATCAGCAGCAGCGAGGAGCCGCCACCGGTGAGCAGGTCCGGCTTCGGCGTACCGTCCTTGTTCTGGATCTTCACCACCGCGTTGGTGACGGTGAGCGCCACCTGGACGGACAGGAAGGCGCCGACGAGGTTCAGCGCGCCCGACAGCGCGACGGCCGTCCTGGGCGAGAGTGCCCTGGTGGCGATGGACGTCGCCATCGCGTTGGCAGTGTCATGGAACCCGTTGGTGAAGTCGAAGGCGAGGGCCACCACGATCACCAGCACGAGAATCACCGTTGCAGCTGTCACGGGAACACAGTCACCCCCGCAGCGCCGGAAGGACAGGGGAACGAGCCGAAGGACGCCAGCTGTTCGGCCCCCGTTCACCCACCGGGGCGAACCGTCGCGAATCGGACCCCGTCACCGGCGGCCGGCGCATTCGTCCCGATCCTGCAGGCGGATCCCTCGGCGGCGACGCCTTCAGTTGTGGCACGGCCGTCCCGAGGACCTAGGAGGCAGTCTGATGGGTCCCGATGGGTCCGACGTGCGAGAGGGCAGACGTGCGCTTCACGGCCGACCTCCTGCTCTCCTCCGCCGAGCGGGAATTCAGTGGATTCCGCCGCATCGTGGCCGGAGCCCTGGTCGCCTGCCTGCTGGTCGTCGGCGCCCTGAGCGCAGCCGGGACCGGCCTGATCCACCGGGCGGCCGCATCGGCTCACCGGTCCCGCGAACTGGCCGACTCCTATCGCAAGGCCGAGCAACTGGCGGCGGCCGAGGTCTCGCTCGGCCGGGAGTACCAGTTGAGCCCCGAACCGTGGGTGCGGGCGGACCTCAGCGAGAAGCAGGAGGCGCTGCTGGCGAACATCGGCGACGTACGCCGGCTGGGCGACCGGGACGACCTGCGTGCGGCGAGCGAGATCCTGCGCGCCAACGGTGCGATCCTCAAAGCGACCTATGCGCTGATGAACGCCGTGGACCAGGGAGCCAGTCACTACGCGCAGGTGGCCCTGGCCGGCGAGATCGAGCCGCAGACCGAGGCCCTCGGCCTCCGCTTCGACGCCGTGGCCGACCGGCGAGGCAGTGATGCCGACGGCGCCCTGCGCCAGCTGGACCGCGTCACCGAACTCGTGCTGACCGGCATCGTGATCGGATTCGTGCTGTCGATGGCCCTTCTGAGCGGTGTGGGCCTGGCCGCGCTGCGCTATCAGCGGCGGATGGTCACGGAGGCCACGCGGAACCGGTACATGGCCCTGCACGACGCCCTCACCGGCCTGCCGAACCGGGCCTACTTCGCCGAGTACCTCGCCGAGTCGCTCGCCGGGCGGGATCCGGGCGAGGTGGGCCTGATCGTGTTCGACCTCGACGGCTTCAAGGAGATCAACGATTCGCTCGGGCACGAGGCCGGTGACGAGATCCTCCGCCAGATCGGGTCCCGGGTGCAGACCTGCCTGCCCGGCGGGGCCCTGCTGACCCGCCTGGGAGGCGACGAGTTCGCCGTCGTCCTGGTCGGCCTGGATCCGGGCGACGCGACGGAGGGGCTGCGGATCGCCCAGCAGGTCTGGTCGGCACTGGAGGGGAACTTCGTGCTGGGCGACGTGTCCCTCGCGGTCGAGACCAGCCTCGGCTTCGCGGTGAACGGGCAGCAGACCCAGGATGCGGACGGCCTCCTGCGCGCGGCCGATCTGGCCATGTACCAGGCGAAGGCGGACAAGGCCGGGGTCGTGGCCTACGACTCGCGCCGTCACGGTCGCGAGCCCGACCGGCTGCTGATCCTGACCGACCTGCGGGACGGCCTGGACGACCCGGACCGGCTGTTCCTGCACTTCCAGCCCAAGGTCAGCCTGACGGACAGGGCGGTGACGGCGGTCGAGGCCCTGGTCCGCTGGCAGCATCCGAGCAGGGGCCTGATCCCGCCCTCGGACTTCATCCCGCTGGCGGAGGGCACCGCCGTGATCAGCGCTCTGACCGACCGGGTGCTCGAACTGGCGATCGGCGAGGCCGGCCGGTGGGCGACCTCAGGACACCCTCTCCAGGTGGCGGTGAACGTATCGGCACGTTGCCTGACCGACGACGGGCTGCCCCAGCGCATCCTGGCGCTGCTGGAGCGCTACCACCTGCCGGCCGCCCTGCTCCGGCTCGAGGTCACCGAGAGCGCCCTGATGACCGACCCGGAGCGGGCTTTCGGCGTCCTGCGACGGATCCGCGACAGCGGCATCCAGCTCTCGGTGGACGACTTCGGCACCGGCTACTCCTCGATGGCGCACCTGCGCGAGGGCATCTTCGACGAGCTCAAGATCGATCGCAGCTTCGTGGCCGCGATGGGCAACAGCTCCAGGGACCGGGCGCTGGTCAGCGCGGCGATCGATCTCGGTCACGCGTTCAACCTCACCGTCGTGGCCGAGGGCGTGGAGACCCCGAACCAGGCCGCGGCGCTGGAGGCGGCGGGGTGCGACGTCGGTCAGGGGTACTTCTACGCCCGCCCACTCCTGCCCGCGGCCCTCGACAACTGGCTCGCCGGAAGGGACTCCACCCCGCGGACCCGCCAGGTGGCGCACGGCTGACCCCTACCCCGGCCAGGGTCTCAGCGGGCGCGCATCCGGTTGTTCCGCGGGTTGTGTTCCAGCTCCGCGAGCCCGAGCACCTCCAGGACGGGCGGCACGTAGTTGCCGAACCTCCCGCGCAGCCCATTCTTCATCCCGTACCAGCCGCCGACGGGGTTGTCCGGCGAGCGGCCCCAGGCCTCGACCGTCCCCTCGGCGGCCGGCTTCTGCTCGTCGGCGTTGCCCAGCGCGATCCAGTCGCCGCGCTGCCGCAGCATCGCGTGCAGGTCGTCGATGCACGACAGGTGGTAGCGCAGCTGGGTCCTGCCGACCTGGACCACCAGCGCCGGCGGCTCGGCGGACGGATCGCGATAGGCCTCGAAGGCGCTGCTGCCGGGAGGTGTGGTCAGCTGCCAGGGGTCGTCGGGGGTGCCTGCGCCCTCGACGTCGTCGGTCGTCATGCGCTGAACTCTGCCGGGCCGGACCTGACATCTGCTGTCAGGTATCCGGGCCCCGCAGTCCGTAGGCTCTGACCCGTGCGGGCCGCGCGGATACTGGACATGCTGCTGATCCTGCAGCATCGCGGCCGGCTCAGTGCCCGCCAGCTCGCCGAGGCTCTGGAGGTCTCCCAGCGGACCGTCCTGCGCGACGTGGAGGCGCTCAGCGAGGCGGGCGTACCGATCTACGCGACCCGCGGCGCCGGTGGTGGCATCGACCTGCTGGACGGTTTCCGCACGCAGCTGACCGGCCTGACCGACGAGGAGGCCGGCTGCCTGTTCCTGGCCGGGCAGCCGCTGGTCGCCGGCAGCCTGGGCCTGGCGGGGCCCGCGGCACGGGCTCGGCACAAGCTGCTGAACGCGATGGCGCCCGGCATGGCGGCGCGGGCGGAGGCGCTGACCGGCTGGTTCCTGCACGACCCGGAATCCGGCGGTGGCAGCCGCGTTCCGGCGTCCCAGCTGCACCGTCTGGGCCGCAGCGTCGTGCAGCACCGGTGGGTAGAGATCACCCTCGGCGACGGCGCCGGCCTGCAGGTCCGGCCGCTCGGGCTGGTGCTGAAGGCGGGGTCGTGGCACCTGGTCGTGGGCCGGACCCGCGGGCCCGTGGCGGGGGGGAAGCACCGCCATACCGGGCCCCCGGTGGACCG
>CALMAR010000232.1 GCA_937859855.1 uncultured Kineosporia sp. | reverse complement strand
CGAGCGGCGTCGTGCTCTCCACCGCGCGGGAGGCGACGGACCGCGACCTGGACGTCGTGGTGCTCAGCGACGCGATCGCCGACCGCGACCAGGAGGTCCACGGGTTCCTGCTGCACCGGATCCTGCCCATGACCTCAGCGGTGATGACGGTGGAGGAGTTCGCCGCGCGGATTCGCCCGCGCGACGTTGGTCAGAGTGTGCGCCGACCCGTCTAGGCCCGGACTGATCATCGAGCAACGGTTCTCACGGCCATGAGCAGCAAGTAATCCATCGTCGCCTGCGGCACCGATGACGAGGCAGCGGCGCGCCGCGACTGGCTGCTGCCCGACCGGGCATCCCTCACCGCCCACGTGAGCCAACGCAGATCACTTGCGCGCGGCGACGGTGGGTCTCGACGGGAGCAACGCGGCCTTGCCCCAGCCCATGACGGCTCCGGTTGCCTACTGGTGAAAAGGACACCTTGACGTCACGTGACACACGTCATACGGTCTAGTACCTACATCAGTAGGTACTACTACTCTGAGTGAGGTCAATATGGCGGTCTGGTGGAGGCGGCTCGCGGTCTTATCGGTCCTCGTCCTAGGACTGGCAGGGTGCGGAGACAACGGAAACCAGACCAAGAAGGGGAGCGCGGCGGGCCTCACCACGGTGACTTTTGTGGCCCCCGCCGTCGGTCAGGTCGGTGATTTCGTGCTGGCAGCACAGAAGGGGATCTTCAAGAAGCACGGCATCGACCTCAAGATCACATATGTTGAGGCGGCGGCCGTGGTCCCCACACTGCTGAGCTCCAAGGCGGACTTCGGGTGGCTGAATGCGCCCGCGACATTGGCAGCCCGGGCCAACAACGTGCCGGTGAAGGCCGTCACCGTGACATCGGTTGCCGGTGACAAGCCGGCCGCTTTCCCCATCCAGGTGGTGGCCCCCAAGGGCAGCACGATCAAGTCGCCGCAGGATCTGGTCGGCAAGACGGTCGCGGTCGACACGCTGTTCCAACTACCCGACCTTGGCATGCGAGCAGCTCTGCTGCATTCGGGCGTCGATCCATCTCGCATTCGTGAAGTCGAGATCCCCTTCCCGGACCAACTGAAGGCGCTTCAGAGTGGACGCGTGGACGCCATCCTGTCGACCGAGCCGTTCGTGACGATCGCGAAGAAGTCGGCGGGGATCGTTCCGGTCCTGTCCGCCGCCAGTGGACAACCCGCGGACACGCCCCAGTCCGTCGTCCTTGCGTCGGAGAAATTCATCGGCGCCAACAACGATCTCGTCCAGAAGTTCCGAGCCGCCGCCGACGAGGCGAACGCCTACGCCAACACTCACCAAGACGAGATGCGCGCAACCATTCCGTCCTTCACCAAGGTCGACTCAGGCCTCGCCGGCGCGATCGCTCTTACGCCGATCTCGACCGCGCAGCCGCCCGAGACAGCCTGGAATTTCTGGGCAGACCTCCTCGTGAAGGTCGGTGCGGTCAAGACCAAGCCCAACGTGGCGGATGCACTTGATACCGACTGACGCCGAGGTGGCACACGGCCCCACGTCGTCTCAGGACTTCCAGCGGCAAGCGGTTTCGCAGGCGGTCGGGCTCCCAGCGGCGGGCCAGCGCAGACGGCGCCGCGCTGCACGCGTCGTCCTCCTTGCCTCGAGATTCGCCAAAGGTGCCGCTGGGCTGGTGGTGCTAGTCGCCGTTTTCGAGGGCCTGCGCGCGACGGGCGCAGTCCCCGGCGGATCCGTGCCGAGCACTGCCGACATCGGGGCCGCGATGCTCGACTCTGCCCGAGCCGGTGATCTCGGAGCCGCACTGTGGAACACCGCTCTTGCATGGTTCCTCGGTGTGCTGGCCGCAGCCTTGATCGGTGTGCCCCTGGGCCTGACAGTCGGAGGGTCTCGATGGGCGGATGCCACGACCCAGCGCACCGTCGAGTTCCTGCGTCCGATCCCCGCAGTGGCTCTCGTCCCGCTGGCGATCGTCGTGTTCGGCATCGAACTCGGGATGCAGGTGTTTCTGGTCTCGGTGGCCTGCATATGGCCGATCCTGATCGGTACGCGAAGCGCGGTGCGCGCGGTCGACCCCCTCCAGCTGGAGACTGCCCGTACCTTCGGCCTGAGCCGTGCGGCCATGATCTATCGCGTGGTCCTGCCGGCCAGTATTCCTGTGATCGTCACGTCACTCCGCGTCGGAGCAGGGCTGGGGGTGGTGGTGGCGGTGGCGGCCGAGTTGATCTCTGGTAGCGCAGGGCTCGGGACCCTGCTGGTACAGAGTCAGCAGGCCGGCCGCGACGACGTTGCATGGGCCTGCGTTGTCGTAGCAGGCGCATTCGGTGTTGTGGTCAACACGGTGCTCGCCCTAACCGAACGCCGCTTTGCGTCCTGGCAGGAGCAATCGACGGAGGCGCTGAGATGAGCATCGGGGCGGTCGCAGCGCTCGGCGCCAGACGACGTCGGTCTCGCTCGGTCGGCCAGCAGGTTGCGGGGTGGTCGTTCCTCATCGTGTTGGCTGTGGTGTGGGAGATCCTCGGCCGGCAGGACACGACCGGACTCTTTCCGCCGCTGTCGGACATTCTTCGGGAGACGTGGGAGATCCTGAACTCGGACGCCTTGACAACGGACATCCTTCCGTCAGTCGGGCGCGCCCTCATGGGTTTCTGTCTGGGGTCTGTGCTCGGTGGTGTCATCGGTATCGGACTGGGGTGGTGGCGTGGGCTCGCCCCTTGGACGACCCCGGCTCTGGAGTTCTGCCGTGCCATGCCCGTGCCTGCACTCGTGCCATTGGTCGTCGCGCTCTACGGCTCCACGAACCCGGTCAAGGTAGCTATCATCGGTGTCGGCGCGTTCTGGCCGGTCCTGCTCAACACCGCGGACGGCCTCCGCCGAGTCGAACCCGGCTACATCGAAAGCGCCCGCGTTTTCACGTCGGGCTCCTCGGTGGAAGTGCTACGCCGCGCTGCCATTCCCGCCGCGCTGCCAGCGATCATGACGGGCCTGCGCATCGGGTTGGCGCTCTCCCTGATCCTCATGGTGATCAGCGAGATGTTCGGAGCATCATCGGGTCTGGGTTACCTGATCTTGCAGTCGCAACGGCTCTATGCGCTGACATCAATGTACGCCGGGGTGCTCTTGCTCGGCCTCATCGGTCTCCTCCTCACCGCGTTGTTCGCCTCCATCGAGAAACGCGCGCTGGTCTGGTTCGACGGAATGAAAGGCCGCACCCCGTGACAATTACCGACGACCACGCGCTCCTCGAGGTCAAGGAGCTCGGCAAGTCTTTCGCCAGCGAACAAGGCGGCCGCACCGATGCGATCGGTTCAGTGGGCTTCGCTGTCACCAAAGGTGAGTTCGTCGCGATTGTCGGCCCGTCAGGCTGCGGAAAGACGACGCTCCTCCGCGCGGTCGCCGGCTTGCTCAAACCCGATCGTGGAACGGTGGTCTTCGATGGGCGCCCAGTCCGCTCCGTCCCTGACGGCTGCGGGGTCGTCTTCCAGGAATACAACCGCAGCCTTTTCCCGTGGATGTCGGTGCATCGCAATGTCGAGTTCGGGCTGGGTAACATTGCCCGACGCGAACGCGCCGAGCGCGTGGAACAATCGTTGGAACGAGTCGGCATGTCGGATGTCGCGGGCCACTACCCTTGGCAACTCTCAGGAGGCATGCAGCAGCGAGTGGCGATCGCGCGCGCCCTCGCGATCCATCCTCGGATGCTGCTCATGGACGAGCCGTTTGCATCTGTCGATGCCCAGACCCGCATAAAGCTGGAACTGATGACCGCGCAGATCAGTGCCGAACTCGGACTCACGACGCTTCTCATCACGCATGACATCGATGAGGCCATCTTCCTTGCTGATCGGGTCATCGTTCTCAGCCCACGGCCCAGCAGGGTCCTCACAGAAGTCGTCGTCGACCTGCCACGGCCACGCGACGAGCTCGAGACCAAGGCCGACGAGCGCTTCCAGCATCACCGGCGCACCGTCTTTGACCTCATCGTGTCGCCCGACGTACCTGCGGCATAGTCGCCCTCCGGGTGCCGGTGCGGAGGCCGGTGGTGCTCCACAGCGCCAAGGCGATGTCTCGCCATCGACCCGCCCGTTGCAGAACCCTCGATGCCCATGGTTGTCCCAGAGCGCAATCAAGGCCCGCGATTTGTTCTCAGCTCTTCCAGAGGCGCCGTTCCGTCGTGGCCTACCTACAGAGTCGCCCGGGCAACGGGATGAGGGCAGCGAAGTCTGTCGCTCCCCAACAGTCAACCCAACAGTCAACAGGTGAGTGGGCTCGGCGGCGTTGTGTGGCAGAAGCTTCCGCGCATTGCCCGCGTTGATGACCACCGCAGTAGGTGGCATGATGGCGTCGTGAGCAACGAATCGGTAGACCCCGCCGCCGCAGAGGGCACTCTGCCCTTCTCGCACACTCGTGATGTCACAGTGCCTATGCGTGACGGGGTCGAGCTGCGAGCAGACATCTTTCGCGCTTTCGACGACGTGCCGGCTCCCGTGATTCTTACCATGGGTCCATACGGCAAGGACATCCACTTCGAAGACTTCAATTCGGCGGCCTACGCAACGATCGAAGAGCGCGGACCGCTCATGAACTGGGAGACAGTAAACCCGGAATGGTGGGTTCCGGCGGGTTATGTCGTGGTTCGGGTCGACCAGCGCGGGACCGGCGCATCCCCCGGCCGGATGGCTCTGCAGGATCCCCAAGAGTATGACGATCTCTTCGACTGCATCGCCTGGGCGGCCTCGGCTGCGTGGTCGAACGGCCGCGTCGCCCTCATGGGGATTTCTTACTACGCCATGAACATGTGGCATGTGGCAGCGCTGCAACCCACCGGGCTAGCTGCCATCGTTCCCTGGGAGGGAATGGTCGACCTCTACCGCGAGTGGGCCTACCACGGCGGAATCCTGAGCAATGCGTTCACCGACGCCTGGTGGCCACGACAGATCACAGGGAATCAGTACGGGCTCGGCACGAGCGACCCCGCCCGCGCGATGCCGGAAAACGCCGATTTTCCTGCGCAGTTGCGTCAACACCCGATGCTGGACGAGTTCTACCGGGAACGGCAGGCAAACCTGGGCGCTATCGAGGTGCCTATGCTCTCGGCCGGCAACTGGGGAGGTTTTGCCCTGCACCTTCGGGGAAACATTGAAGGATTCCTCGCCGCCGGGAGTGACCGCAAGTGGCTCGAGGTGCACTCGGGGAATCACTTTGCGCCGTTCTATTCGACCGAATCTCGGGCTTTCCAGAAGCGCTTCCTGGATCATTTCTGCCGTGGACTCGACAACGGATGGGACAAGGAGCCCCCAGTCAAGCTGTTCATACGCAATAGCACGGGCGGCTCATGGCGGTACGAGCATGAGTGGCCGATCGCCCGCAGCGAGTGGACAGCTTTCAATCTCGGCAGCGGTGAGTCGGGCGGCCTGCTGAGCACCGACCCGGCGACGACGGATCAGGAGCACCGCTACGACGGGCTTACCGGATCGGTCGTTTTCGAGACCGAGCCGCTGCGGGAGGCCCTGGAGATTACTGGCCCTTCCTGCTTGCGGCTGTGGGTCAGTAGCACCGCCCCCGATGCGGACCTGTTCGTCACCCTCGACAACGTCCTGCCTGACGGCACGGCTGCCACGTTCGAGGACGCGTCCGGACTCGGCGGTCCCGTCACCAAGGGCTGGCTTCGCGCCTCCCACCGCGCTGTCGACCCTGCGGCGTCCACGCCCTGGCGACCTGTGCACACGCACCAATCGCGCGAGGACCTCGAGCCAGGGGTGCCCACCGCTGTCGACGTCGAGGTGATGCCGACGAGCATGGTCTTCGAGGCTGGTCACCGGATCCGGCTCACCGTCCGCGCCTGCGATGACGATGAGCCAACAAGGTTCCGCCACAACGACCCCGATGATCGTGATCCTGGGCGAATCGCCGGTCAGGTCACGATCCATACCGGCCCGAGTCATCCCAGCCATTGGCTGGCTCCGGTGGTTCCGGAAGCGTGAACTCTGCCCGGCAGTGCAGCCGGGTCCCTCGTATCGAATAAGTCGTGAGTTTGATCCCACAGCGGCTCCGACAAGTTCGCAGCTCAGAGGCCTTATCAGGCGGCACGCCGTATCTGACGGGGCCCAGCTGTCGGCAGCACCTGCCGACGGTTGACGCGGTGCAGCATCCTGGCCGGTCAGGCCGTGACAGCACCGGCACGGGCGGTTGCTGGCGAACAAACGCCGGTGGGGCGATCCGGGCCATCCCTGTTGGCGCTCGAAAGCCGGCAGCAGGCCGGCCATCCAGAAGGCGGCCTACTGTTTGACAAGAAGTCTTGTGACAAGAAGTCTTGTGACATGGAGTGGATGCATGATCTGACCGGCGATCCGGCTGCCATGCGCGCCCTGGCTCATCCTGTGCGGCTGCAGTTGCTGGAGCTGTTAGGCCGTGATGGTGCGTTGACGGCCACGCAGGCGGGCGCGCTGCTGGACGAATTGCCGGGCAACGTCTCCTGGCACTTCCGGGTTCTGGCGCGTCACGGTTTCGTCACCGAGGCCGAAGGGGGAAACGGGCGGCGCCGGCCGGGGGAACTGGTGGCGGCAGGGCATGATGGGCTCGGCGCTCGCCCACACGCTCGGCATCAAGGCCTTCTCCGAGACCGACTTCACCGACGACCTCAAGGCGATCGACGTGCCGACGCTGGTACTGCACGGCGAGGACGA
>CALMAR010000231.1:10839-13464 GCA_937859855.1 uncultured Kineosporia sp. | reverse complement strand
TGTGCGCACACGCCCGGCCAGCGCCCAGCCGTGCGCCCGGATCGGGATTCCCTGAGGGCCAGATAGCGTTGGCTGAATAACGAGCGACAGCCGATCAAGGAGGTGCTCGTGCTCGACCCGCGGGATCTGTACCAGCTGGCAGATGACCAGCCCGAGCCCGGTTCGCTTCAGCAGCCGGTGATGCTGCACGTGCTGGGTGGTTTCATCGATGCCGGTTCGGCCGGGCGGCTGGCGGGCGAACATCTGCTGGCCACCCTGAACCATCGGGTACTGGCCACCTTTGATGTTGATCAGCTCTACGACTACCGGGCCCGCCGCCCTCCGATGATCTTCATGGAGGACCACTGGGACTCATATGAACGCCCGGAACTGGTACTGCGTGAGATGCAGGACGTCGCCGGATCCCGGTTCCTGATGCTGACCGGCCCAGAGCCGGACGTACAGTGGGAGCGGTTCGTCACTGCTGTGATCCAGCTGATCGACCGTTATCAGGTCGCCACGACTGTTGGGATGCACGCTATCCCGATGGCGGTCCCTCACACCCGCCCGTCGGGCATGACCGCTCACGCCACCCGCAAGAGCCTGATCGCCAGTCACCCGACATGGGTTGGGAACGTCCAGGTACCAGGCAACATCGCTGGGCTACTGGAGTTCCGGCTGGGCGAGGCCGGCAAGGATGCGGCCGGGTTCGCCGTGCACGTACCGCACTACCTGACTCAGGCTGATTATCCCGACGCGGCCCTGGCCCTGGTCAGCCAGGTGTCCGCGCTGACCGGGCTGCAACTGCCTACCGACGAACTGGCTCAGGCCGGGGAGCAGACCCGGGCGGCGATCGAGGAGCAGGTAGCCGGCCAGCCGGAAGTAGCCGCCGTCGTGAGTGCGCTCGAGCAGCAGTACGACGCCTATGTTGCGGGGCAGGAGAACTCGCTGCCGCTGGCCAGCAGCACCGCTGAACTGCCCACTGCAGACGAACTGGGCGCCGAACTCGAGCGCTTCCTGGCTGAGGAGAACGACCGCCGAGGGCGCGGAGACAACTGAAAGCTGCCCTGGCGAGGCTGGTCCGAGACGTCAGTCCCGGATCGTACCGTGGTGACGGGCTGTGTAGCTGCCGTCATAGCGGCGGGCGCCCAGCGAGTACATCTCGGCGCCGGACGGTGCGTTCTGATCCGGATGGAAGGCCTCCAAGGTGCCAGCCCCCCGCCCTGGAACCACATAGATCCACCAAGGCGGAACCAGACGGCCCCGGACCTCAACGCTCATACCATCGAACGGGCCCTCGAAAAGATGGATCAGGAACGAGTCCGGGAGATCAGGGCGTTCGAACATGTGTTCGATTCTCGCCCCTTAGCGCAGCATTGTCGAGGGGTGGGCCCGACACGCCGTTAGGTGCCCAGATTGCTCCGAACGGGTGACCTCGAGCGGGCTACCTGCGCATCCGGGTGCCGCCCAGCGCTCCCGTGATCAGGAACAGAACGATTCCAATGATGGCCAGCCAGAACAGGCCCTTGATCAGGAAGCCGGCCACGACCAGAGCCACCCAGACGATGAGCAGAAATCCGATGATCCCCAACATGCTGCGAACAGTAGCCCTGACCTGGTCCGCTAGCGAATGACCAGAGCGGCGCCCGAGCATGGCCAGTCCGGAATGCCCGTTGCTGTGTCGGCTGGCGCTTCCGCGCCGAACTGCCAGGCTCGGACCGAGCCAAGTAGTGTGCTCATGTCGTTGACCGTCGACCATTGGTGCTGCAGTCATGTCCCAGACTCCCGAAACGCCCCTGCCCTCCGATCGGCTCGAGACCGTCCCTGTCGTCACCGTTGATGACGAGTTCGAGCTGACTCCCGACCCGACTGCCCAACCCGACTATCCAGCCAGCTCAGCCAGCTCAGCCAGCTCGTCCTCGACCTCCGATGTAGCCAAGGAACAGGCGAGTCAGGTCGCCGGCACCGCCACTGAGGCCGGCCAGCAGGTGGCGGCCACGGCCAAGGATCAGGCCCAGCAGGTGGCGTCCGAAACCGCCAATCAGACCCGTAAGCTGGCTGGCCAAGCTCGTTCCGAGCTGCAGGATCAGGCCGCCCAGCAACAGCAAAAGGTCGCTACTGGCATCCGCTCACTCAGCGATGAGCTGTCCTCGATGGCCGATCGCTCCGAGCAGCCCGGCAACGCAACCGATCTGGTTCGCGAGGTCTCGCAACGGGCCGGCCAGGTCGCGGACTGGCTCGACCAGCGAGACCCGGGTGCTCTCCTGGATGAGGTTCGGGCCTTCGCAGCCCGCCGCCCGGGGGCGTTCCTGGCCATCGCCGCTGGAGCCGGGCTCCTGGCCGGACGGCTGACCCGTGGCACCATCGATGCGGGCAAGAATGACGATTCCAGTGATCTGAGTTCGGCCGGTTCGGCCGGGCTCGCCGGAGCCGCCTACCCCCAGCCCGGAACCCCGGCGCCCAGTTATGCCGCCCCCACAGCGACTGGGCCGGGCTTCGCCGAAACCGAATACAGCACGCCAGCTTTCACCGACCCGGCATATACCGAGGAGGTTTACACGGAGGTGAGCTACACGGAGCCGGGCTACACGGAGCCGGGCTACACCGAGCCGGGCTACACCGAGCCGGGCTACAGCCAGCCGCGGG
>CALMAR010000231.1:0-10739 GCA_937859855.1 uncultured Kineosporia sp. | reverse complement strand
GAGCCGGGCTACACCGAGCCGGGCTACACCGAGCCGGGCTACAGCCAGCCGCGGGGCACCGAAACCGGCTATCCGGGTTCGGAGTATCCGGACCAGGCCAGCACGTCGCTGACCGAGCCGGATCCAGCCCTCGAGGAGCGCAACCAGTCCGGAGGCCGGCCGTGAGTTCCTCACCCGAGACCACGTCGCCCGAACCAGGCCTGGGCTCTGTCGGCGAATTGCTGGGAGACATCACCCGCGATCTCTCCACCCTGATGCGCCAGGAAGTGGAGCTGGCCAAGGCTGAGGTCCGCCAGTCCGCCAGCCGGGCCGGCAAGGGCTCGGGCCTGCTCGCCGGGGCGGGGGTGGCGGCCCTGCTGGCCGTCATCTTCCTTTCCGTCGCCGTGTGGTGGGCGCTTGGCAACGGCATCGGGCGCGGCTGGTCGGCCTTGGTCGTGATGCTGATCTGGCTGATCGTCGCCGCCGTGCTGGCAGCGCTCGGCCGCCAGGCCCTCCAGTCCGTCAAAGGACTGCCGCAGACCACCGACACCGTCAAGAAGATCCCTGACGCCGTCAAGGGAAATGAAGGAGCCTAAGGATGAGCAGCGACCCAGAAGAGATTCGGGCTCAGATCGAACAGACCCGCAGCAATCTCAGTTCCGACGTCAACACTCTGGCTGAATCGGTACGGCCCAGCAGTGTGGCCAAGCGCCAGGCAACCAAGGTGCGTGACGCTGCCAGCAGTGTGCGCGAGAAGGTGATGGGAGCCGCGCCCGACTTCGGGTCGGCCAAGGATTCGGCCAGCGGAACTCTGAGCAGTGCCGGTGACTCGATCACCACCGCCGCCAGCGATGCCCGGGAGGCGGTCCAAGGCGCACCAGACGCCGCCCTGGCCAAGACCCGGGGGAACCCGCTGGCGGCTGGGCTGATTGCCTTCGGTGTGGGCTGGCTGGCCGCGTCCCTGGTGCCGGCCACCCGGCAGGAGCAGGCGCTGGCGCAGAAGACCAAGGACAACGCGTCGGCCATCACCGGGCCGCTGAGCGACGTGGCGAAGGAGGTTGGCGAGCACCTCAAGGAGCCAGCCCAGGAAGCGGTCGAGTCGGTCAAGTCCACCGCCACGGACGCGGCCGAGACCGTGAAGGCCGAGGGGCAGTCGGCGGTCCAGGACGTCAAGGATCAGGGCGCCCAATCGGCCCAGACGGTCAAAGACTCGCGTCAGTGACGCCCACTCCTGGGCTCCGCCCGCGCGGAACCGCGTTTCGAGCGGCGGCGCCCAGGATCCGGGCATAGCGTTCGTGCTACGGCAACATCGTCGAAACAGGAGGCGACCATGGGACTGGACGACAAGATTGCCAACAAGGCCGAAGAGGTCACGGGTGAGGTGAAGGAGAAGGTCGGCCAGCAGACGGACGACCCGAACCTGGAAGCCGAGGGCCAGACCGATCAGGCCAAGGGCAACCTCAAGCAGGCCGGCGAGAAGGTCAAGGACGCCTTCAGCTGACCTCGCACGGCCGGGCCCTCTTGGCCAGGCTGTACTGGCATGAGCTCAAAGGCCGTGATGAGCGCTTTATACGCTGATCACCGCCTTTCAGCATCGACGGCCGGGCCAGACCCCACATGGCCAGGACGATGCAGGCGCCCATCACCCAGCCTGCGATCACGTCGCTGACGTAGTGCACCCCCAGCAGCACCCGGTCCAGTCCGGCGGCCAGGGGCAGGATCAGCAGGGCGATCTGCGCGGCCCGGAGCCGGCGCCGCCTGGCTGGCCGGGCCTGGTCGATCAGGCCCAGCAGCGCGATCGCGCATCCCGCCGCGGTGGCGGAGGTCAGCGCATGCCCGGACGGGAAGGAGAAGCCGCCCGCCAGCTGGATCGGGTCCGGCCAATCGGGCCGGGGGCGGGAGAAGACAAGCTTGAGCAGATCGCTGAGCAACCCGGCCAAGGTCACCGTAGCCAGGAGCCAGATCGCGGCCCCCCGCCAGGTCCTGCTGGCCAGCAGAGCCGCCGCGACCACCAGCACCACCAGCCGGAACGAAGTGGGAGACAGGATCCAGCCGGCGATCCGCGCGATCCGTGGCCAGGGCGGATGCGCCAGCATCCAGACGTGCACGCTGGTCTCGGCCACCCGGTCGATCCGGGGTGGCCTCGATCCGGCCACCCAGGCGGCCAGGAGGAGAAACAGCACGGCACAACCAGCGGCCGCGTACCCGGCCCGGCGGGGCCCCGTCCCCCGGGGGCGGGCTCAGCGTCGGCCGGTTGGACCGGTGCGTCCGGCGACCGGTACGACAGCACCGTAGCGATGGTGTCGGCCTCGCTGGCTGGCTTGTCCGGCCGATGGGCCAGCACGCGGGCGAATCGCAGAGCCACCTTGGCGGGGTAGCGCGGTGAGGTCTGGACGCCGTCGAAGGCCACCTCCACCACCAGTTCGGGCGCGACCGTGACCTGCCACCGGCTCTCTCCGATCGCCAGCTCGCGCAGCCGATCGGTCTGCCACCGCAACATGGCGTCGGTCAAGCCCTTGAAGGTCTTGCCCAGCATCACGAAACCGCCGGGCAGGCCGTAGCCGCCGTCCGGATCACGGGCACCCAGATGCAGATTGGACAGCCAGCCAGTTCGCCGCCCGTGCCCCCACTCCGCAGCCAAGACCACCAGATCGAGAGTGATCCTCGGCTTGACCTTGATCCAGCCCGCGCCCCGCCGTCCCATCGAATACGGCGAGTTCAGCGCTTTCACCACCACACCCTCGTGTCCTGCGTGCAGCGCGCTCGCCGCGAACGTGTGCGCCGCAGCCGCCTCACCTGGATCATCCGGGTTGGCCAGCGAGAACCGCGGCACCAGGAGCTGCCTCCCGGACGGCCCCAGGGCGTCGTCCAGGACCTCCCGGCGCTGCTCGGCGGACCGGTCGATCAGGTCACCGCCGTCCAGGTGCAAGATGTCGAAAACCGTTAGCTGAAGGGGAGTCTCGGCTTCAGCGATCTCGACATCGCGGCGGGCGGTCCGGGCCGAGGTGACCTGGAAGGGGGCCGGTCGGCCCGCATCCGTCGTCGCCAGCACTTCGCCGTCCAGTATCGAGGCCCGTACGGGCAGTGCCCGCACCGCCGCGGTCACCTCAGGCAGCCGGGCGGTGATGTCGTCCAGGGTCCGGGTGAAGACCCGGACGTCGTCGCCGTCCCGGTGGACCTGCAGCCGCACCCCGTCCAGCTTCCATTCCACCGCCGCCGGCCCGGTCTTCAGCACGGCCGAACCCAGGTCAGGCGCCGAGGCGGCCAGCATCGGTGCTAGCGCCCGGCCCACGGTGAGTTGGAACCCGGCCAGCGCACCAGCACCGCCTCGCAACGCCGCGGCCGCGACCTCCGGCAGGTGAGCGTGCACGGCCAGCGCCCGGCGGACATCAGCTACCGGCACCCCCGCCGCCTGCGCCACCGCGTCCAGCAGTACCGCCGCCTGCGCTCCCTGGCGCAGCTCGCCCGAGACCAGGCCAGCCAGAAATCGCTGCTCGGGCCGGGTGGCCCGGGTCAGCAGCCCGGACAGGATCTCCTGCCGCTGAGCGGAGCTGCCCGGCCCGCTCAGCATTGCCGCCCGGGCCAGCCTCTCGTCCACGCCGATGACCTCTAGCGACGCTACCGCGGCGGGCGGAGGCATCTCCCGCAAGGAGGCCCAGCCCAGTCCGGTCCGGCGCTGCCGGGTCTGCCCGGACAACCAGGCCGCCACGATGGCCCCTTCGTCCGGGCCGGCCTCTCGCAGCCGCGCGGCCAGCAGTGCCGTCTTGTCCTTGCGGCCCGGCGCGGCCGCGACCGCCTCCGAGGTGGCGGCAATGTCGGCCAGCAGCATCCGCTCAGTGTTTCCTTTCCGGCCGCTGCCCCGCGAGCGGGCCGGCCCTACTGAGGCCGATTGACCTCGGTGACCTGGCCGGCCGAGACCGCCAGACGGCGATTCAGTGGCACAGTCTCCAGTAGCCGCCGGTCGTGGCTCACCAGCAGCACGGTGCCGGGAAAGTCGCCCAGGGCGCGCTCCAGTTCCTCGATGGCCGGTAGGTCCAAGTGGTTGGTCGGCTCGTCCAGCACGAGAAGGTTCACTCCGCGTGCCTGCAGCAGAGCCAGTCCCGCCCGGGTGCGTTCGCCGGGGGAGAGGCTCGATGCCGGGCGCAACACGTGGTAGGACCCCAGGCCGAACTTGGCCAGCAGGGTGCGAACCTCCGGATTGTTCAACTCGGGCACCAGTTCGCCGAAGGTCGTGGCCAGGGTGTTGTTCCCGGTGAACCGGGAGCGAGCCTGATCGATCTCGCCAACGATCACGCCGGGCCCCAGGCGGGCCGATCCGGAAGCTGGCTGGATCCGGCCGAGCAACAACCTCAGCAGGGTGGTCTTGCCGGAGCCATTCGGCCCGGTGATGGCCACCCGGTCGCCCCAGCCGATCTCCAGATCGACCGGCCCGAGCCTGAATTCGTGCCGCCGAACCACTGCGGCCGAAGCAGTGGCTACCACCGCGCCCGCACGCGAGGCGGCCGCGATCTCGAACTGCAGCTGCCATTCCTTGCGCGGTTCATCGACCGCCTCCAGCCGCTCGATCATCCGATCGGTCTGGGCCGCCTTGGCGGCCTGCTTCTCCGAGGTCTCCGCGCGAAAGTTCTTTCCGAACTTGTCCGAATCGGTGGACTTGCGCCGGGCGTTGCGGACGCCCTTCTCCATCCAGGCGCGCTGGGTGCGGCCGCGGGCCTGCAGATGGTCCAAAGCGCCGGCGTACTCCTCGTAGGCCTGGCGGGCGTGCCGTCGGGCCACCTCGCGCTCAGTCAAATACGCCGTGTAGCCGCCGCCGAAGACGCTCACCTGTTGCTGGGCCAGGTCCAGTTCAACCACGGAGGTCACTGTGCGGGCCAGGAACTCCCGATCATGACTGACCAGGACGACGCCTGCCCGCAGGCCCAGAACGAAGTCTTCGAGCTGCGCCAGGCCGTCCAGGTCCAGGTCGTTGGTGGGCTCGTCGAGCAGGAAGATGTCATAGCGGCTCAGCAGCAGTGATGCCAGCCCGGCCCGGGCGGCCTGGCCACCCGAGAGGGTGGTCATCTCCGCCGTCAGGCCGGCACCGCTGCTGAGCAGCCTGAGGCGAGCGCTGATCTGCTCGCCGCGCTCCTCCAGGTCGGCTGCGCCCAGGGCGAGCCAGCGATCGAGGGCGGCCGAATACGCGTCATCGGCACCGGGTCTGCTCCGGGTCAGGGCTTCGGTCGCCTCGTCCAGTTCACGCTGGGCCTGGCTCACCCCGGTCCGCCGGGCCAGGAACTGGCTCACCGTCTCCTCCGGACGGCGGTCGGGCTCCTGCGGGAGATAGCCAATGGCCGCGCCGGGCGGATTAGCCAGAACGGTTCCGCGGTCAGGCGTTTCCAGCCCGGCCAGCACCTTCAGCAGGGTCGACTTGCCAGCCCCGTTGGCGCCGACCAGGCCGATCACGTCGCCCGGTGCCACGATCAGATCCAGATCCGAGAACAGGGTTCGATCTGCGTGAGCGGCGGACACGTCCCGGGCCGTCAGGGTTGCGCTCACCCGGGCGACCCTACGCGTTCAGCTCAGTGCGAGGTGCTGACCCGGCGTCCCTTCTCCTGGCCGATGGCCCCCAGCAGTTCACCGAACCAGGCCAGATCTGTGTCGAAGGGCTTGCCTCCCTTGATCCGGGGAAACTCGATCGCCCGCAACCGGCCGCCCTGCTCCTCGTCGTGGCCGATCAGCCCGCTCTCCCCGCGCAGGGCACATTCGACGGCCAGGTCGGTGCAGCTCTTGATCAGCCGCAGGTCGTCGACGCCGGCGGCGGCGGACCGGGCGAAGTAGCCGCTCTTGGCCACCAGTGTCTTCTCCGCCTCGACCAGGCCGGAGAACTGGTCCGCGAACCACTGGCCGGGGTTGATCGTGTCCAGCTTGACGTGACCGAACGCGTCCCGGACCGGCTCCTCCCCGCGTGAGCGCATCTCCTCGATGATCGTGTCCACTCCGGCCCCTTCGGACAGGAAGATATTCACGCAGCCGGCCTCGTCCATCACCCGCTTGAGCCGGTCCGCCTCGGCCTTGATGTCGAAGTCCAGTTCCGGGATGAACACAGCGTGCACGTCCCACTGCCGCAACTCGTGGCCGAAGCCGATGTACTCCCTCGTGGTGGCCCACTCCCGGTAACGAGCCGCGGTGGCCGCGGTCAGCCAGCCACAGTTGCGGCCCATCACCTCGTGGATGATCAGCATTCGCAGGTTGGCCGAGTGTTCGGCGATGATGTTCTGGGCGAAGATCGATCCCTGCTCGGCCGCGGTCCAGGCACCGAGGCTCTGCCGGATCGGGATGACGTCGTTGTCGATCGTCTTGGGCAGGCCGACCACGGTCAGCTCGTAACCATTGTCGTGCAGATAGGCGGCCAGGTCGGCGGCGGTGGTGTTGGTGTCGTCCCCGCCGATGGTGTGCAGGACGTCGATCCCGTCGCTGCTCAGGCGCTGCGCCGCGACCTGTAACGGGTCCTGGCCCTCTTGGACCAGGCCGCGCTTCACGCAGTCGGCCTGGTTGGTCAGCTTGACCCGGCTGTTCCCGATCGGGCTGCCTCCGAACCGGTGCAGCACATGGGCATTGCCCCGGATCTCCGGCGTGACGGAGTAGAAGTCGCCGGCCAGCAACCCGGCGTAACCGTTGCGGTAGCCGATGATCTCGACGTCGGGAGCGATCTCGGTGTACCGCTCGATCAACCCGCCGACCGCGGAGGACAGGCAGGGGGCCAGGCCCCCGGCGGTGAGCAGTGCAACCCGGCGAACGGTCATGGTCGGACAGCTCCCTGCGAGTGGACTCCGTTGCCGAGCAGCCTAGTCTCATCGCACATGGACATCCTCGAACCCTTCACGCCCGCCGCCACCCGCTATGACTCGATGCCCTATCGGCGGACCGGCCGCAGCGGCCTGAAATTGCCATCGATCTCGCTGGGGCTGTGGCACAACTTCGGGGACGACGCCCCAGTGGCCAAGCAGCGGGCCATTCTGCGCCGGGCCTTCGATCTGGGCGTCACTCACTTCGATCTGGCCAATAACTACGGGCCGCCGTACGGCAGCGCGGAGACGAACTTCGGTGGCATCTTCGCCCAGGACTTCGCCCGTCACCGGGACGAGCTGGTGATTTCGACCAAGGCCGGATACGACATGTGGCCTGGCCCCTACGGCGAATGGGGTTCGCGCAAGTATCTGCTGGCCAGCCTGGACCAGAGCCTGAAGCGGATGGGACTGGACTACGTCGACATCTTCTACAGCCACCGCTTCGACCCGCAGACGCCGTTGGAGGAGACCATGGGCGCGCTGGACACCGCGGTCCGCTCGGGCCGGGCGCTGTACGCGGGCATCTCGTCCTATTCGCCGGAGCGGACCCGGGAGGCGATCTCCATCCTCGACCGGCTGGGTACCCCGCTGCTGATCCACCAGCCCAGCTACTCGATGCTGAACCGCTGGATCGAGGCCGAGCTGCTGGATGTGCTGGAGCAGAACGGGGTGGGCTGCATCGCCTTCTCGCCGCTGGCCCAGGGCATGTTGACCGGCCGCTATCTGAACGGCATACCGGAGGATTCCCGGGCCGCGCAGGGCAAGTCGCTGGACCCGGCCATGCTGGACCAGAACCAGGACCGGATCCAGGCGCTGAACCGGATCGCCGAGAGCCGGGGCCAGAGCCTGGCCCAGCTCGCGCTGGCCTGGGCGCTGCGGGACGAGCGGATGACGTCGGTGCTGATCGGCGCCAGCAGCGTCCAGCAGCTGGAGAACAGCGTGGGCGCGTTGAACGGTCCGCCGATGACCGATGCCGAACTGGCCGAGATCGACCGCCATGCGGTGGAGGGGGACATCAATCTGTGGGCCCGCTCCAACCAAGCCTGATCCGTTCTGCTGCTGGCGAGCGCCGGTCAACGAGGACCAGCGAGGCCGGACTGGTAGGCGATCATCACCAGCTGGGCCCGGTCGCGGACATCGAGCTTGGTCAGAAGATGGCTGACGTGGGTCTTCACCGTCGAGTAGCCGACATGCATCTCGGCTGCGATCTCGGCGTTGGACAGTCCCCGGGCCACCGCCCTGAGGGTGTCCGACTCCCGCTGGGTCAGTTCGGGCAGTTTCAGTGTCCGAGCCGATACTGACTGTGTGGCAGGGCTTTTAGCGGGCAACACATAGCGCTCGATCAACCGGCGGGTGAGAGCCGGTGCCAGCAGGGCGTCCCCAGCGGCGACGGTCTTGACCGCACCGATCAGCTCCTCGGGGGCGGTGTCCTTGAGCAGGAAGCCGCTCGCCCCAGCCAGCAGCGCCTGATAGACATGCTCGTCGGTGCCGAACGTGGTCAGCATCAGAACCCGGACGCCGGTGGTGTGCGGGCTCGAGGTCAGGTGCCGCGTGGCCTCGATGCCGTCCATCTCGGGCATCTGGATATCCATCAGAACCACGTCGGGTCGCACGTCGCGGCTGCGGGCCAGAGCCTGTACGCCGTCCGGCACCTCGGCGATCACCTCGATATCCGGATCCGAGGCCAGAATCAGAGCGAAGCCGTGCCGGACCAGCGCCTGATCGTCGGCCACCAGCACCCTGATCCTGTTGGTCACGTCGTGCCACTCGTGCCACTCGTGCCACTCAGCGGCAACCGCGCATGCACCCGATACCCCCCGGCCGCCAGCGGGCCGGCCTCCACGTCCCCACCGTAGATGGCCACCCGCTCCCGCATTCCGGCCAAGCCCTGCCCCAGCCGATCCCCGGAAACGCTGGCGGGGCAACCGATTCCGTTGTCCCGCACTTCGATGTCCAGGACGCCGCCGGACTCAACGATCCGGACCCAGGCCACCGATGCCTGCGCATGCTTCAGGCAGTTGGTCAGGCTCTCCTGCACGATCCGATAGATGGCCAGCTGGATTCCGCCTCGTCCACCGCTGGCCGGCCGGCCGGGATCGCTCTGGTGGCCCAATTGCAGCTGAACGTCGAGCCCGGCCGAGCGGACCCGCTCAGCCAGCCCAGCCAGGTCTGAAAGGGTTGCTGGCGTAGCGCACTCCGGCTCAGCGTCATCGTCTCTGCGGAGTACGCCGACCAGGTCGCGCAGTTCGGCCAGGGACGTCCGGCCGGTGACGGCGATCTGCTCGATGGCTCGCAGCGATTCGCCCGGATCGGTGTTCAGCAGCCGCTGGGCCACGCCGGCCTGGACCACCATCACGCTGAACGCGTGCCCGAGCACGTCGTGCAGTTCCCGGCTGATCCGCAACCGCTCCCGCACCGCGGCCAGGTCGGCGCGCTGTCGTTCGAGGGTCAGTTGCAGCTGTGCAGCGGCGGCTTGACTTTCCGCGTGCTCCCGCCGATCCCGGGTACTGGTCCCGATCACCCAGCAGCCCAGCAGCGCGGCGGTGTTGGCGATAACCCCCTCGATTCCCAGGTCGATCGGCCGCAACGCCAGCACCAGAGCGGAGCCAGCGATCACCACCAGGACTGCCCGCCGGGCATTACGCCGCGAATCCCAGGCGACAGCGGTGTAGAAACCGATGATGGTGCCCACGGGTGCCGCACCGACCGAGTACGTTCCGGCGATCAGGGCGAAGATCCCCGGGAAACAGGCGATCAGCACGGCCAGCGGCGCTCGCCGGCGCAGCGCCAGCGGAGCGATGGCAGCGATGCTGAACAGCACTGAGAACACGTCCGGACGCCGGTTGGCCGGGACTGCATCGAGTGAGGACACCTCGATGGCCACCACGATCGCCGTGCTGATGACGGCCAGCGCGACGTCCCACACCATCTGCCGCGTGCTCAGGGTGGCCGGCTGCACGCGATCACTGTAGGCCGGGGGATCGGAGCTTTTCCTCCGTCTGCAGATGGAGACGGGGCCTCGTCCTCGGGCTGGGGTACCGGTTGCGATCTGCTCTGGCGGCTGACGACGACCGGCCGCCAAAAATCCATTCTGGAGCCATGACTCAGCACATCATTGAACCCATCGTCCAGTCCGGTCCGCGCCCAGCCAGTCACACCGGTGTTCGCGGCCTGGTCCAGCGTCACCCGCTGGCCTGGTTCTTCGTCCTCTCCTGCGCTCTGTCCTGGTGGCCCGCCGTGCTCTACGCCGTCCACCTCTCACCGCAGCCGATCGCCGGATTCGGCCCATTCCTGGCCGCGATCACCGTCCTCGGCCTGACCCAGGGTCGCGACGGGATCAGGCAGCTGCTGCGCCGGATGGTGCAGTGGCGGGTGCCGCCGCGGGCCTATCTGTTCGCCATCGGTACGCCATTGCTGGTGTCTGGCACCGCCATCGTGGCCAACGCCGGACTGGGCGCTACCGTCGATTCAGCCAAAGTCGGCCTGTGGACCCAGATTCCACTCAGCCTTGGGCTCATCCTCCTGATTCCGGGGCTGGGCGGCGCCTGGGAGGAGCCGGGTTTCCGCGGTTTCGCGCTCGCCCGGCTGGAGAGCCGCTTCGGCAGAATCACCGCACCACTTCTGCTCGGCGCGTTCTGGGTGGCCTGGCACCTGCCGCTGTTCGTCACCGGGCAGATCCTGCTGCCAGATGTGTTGGTGGTGCTGGCCGCCAGCGTGGTGATCGCCGCGGTGCTGCACGCCGGGCGGGAGAGCGTGCTGATCGCGATGCTGCTGCACGCCACCAACAACGCGGTCGGCGGCTCCTACGCCAGCCAGCTGTTCCACGGCGCTGACGCCGTCCGGCTCGGCCTGCTGACCGCAGCGGGCTGGTGGATGATCGCGGCCCTGATCCTGATCCGCCAGCGCTCCATCGGCTTTGATCAGTGACTGGTC
>CALMAR010000230.1 GCA_937859855.1 uncultured Kineosporia sp. | reverse complement strand
GCGCCCGGTTCGATGCAGACGGTATTACGGCTTTGGGCCGGCTGTGAGGAGACTGATCCACTTCGTGTGAATGGTGGGCGTGTCGATGAGGGTGGGGTCGGGTGAACCGCCTACGTGTGTTGCACTGAGGGTGACGGGTGTTGCGTTAGGTGACGCCGATGATGGCGAGGTCTTTGGGGTCGGCGCCTTCACACAGCTTGGCGAGGGTCACGCCGAGGGCTTGGCAGAGTGGGACCAGGTCGTCGCAGGTGACGACCCTCTGCCCGGTTTCCAGGCGGGACACGGTTGACCCGGTCCAGCCCATCCGGGCGCCTAACTGGGTTTGTGTCCAGTCCCGGCGGACCCGTTCGGCGGCGACGTTGCGTGCTATCAGAGAGCCCAGCGATGGCATGCCGGCACGGTGCCTGGCCGAGCAGGGTCGTGCATACCGCCGTGGGAGGGAATCGCCGTTCCCGGGACCGATTCGCGGTTACCGGGTGAGAGGTGCGTGATCCGGGATCAGGGAGAGTCGGCTGCCCATTCGTCGCGCCAGCCGGGCAGGCCGGAGTGAGGCGATGCCAAGGCGCGGACGGTCGCGCACCATCCGCCGTAGGGGATCTCGTACTTGTCCAGCCCGCAGACGGTGCACCCGAAATCCGACGCGATCAGCGTTTCCCCGGCGTACTCCGTGGTGATCTCATGCACGTGCACGTCGAGGATGGCGCGCTTGGTTGCGATCTCGGCGAGCACGCGCGCCGGATTCCACGCGGCGACGTGCTCGGCCTGCACTTGCTCGTGGATCAGCCCGACGTGCGGCGTGATGGTCCACTTGTTCCCGCCTGAACTCGGTGGGTGCAGGCCCCATCCGTTCTCCCAGTCGTATTGCGTGGACCGCGCATCCAGTGCTCGGCGTTCGTCTTCGTCGAGCCGGGCGCGGAGCCATCCGATCAGGTCGTCCACGGCGGTCATCCTCCCAGGGCCGTGACATAGCTGATGCCGGGTGCGCCGTGCATCCACCAGATCGCGGCCATGGTCGCGGCGGGGAGTAGTGGCGCGACGACCCGGCGTTCGATCCAGCCGCCGGAGTCGAGGTGCAGGCCGACGTGATGCCACCAGGGGGCGAGTGGGATGCCGGGTGGGCGTTCGCCGAAGATGAAGTCGCCGAGGAGGTGCGACGTCCACCCGAGGAGGAGAGCCCAGATCGCCCACGCCCCGGATGGGGGCACGAAGGTGAGGGTCGCAGCTGCGACTGCTGCGGGGATGCCCCACCAGTGGGTGAGGCCGCGGTGGCCGCCGGGTACCCAGGACAGCCATGACTGGTCGGAGTCTGGTGACGTCCACCCGGCGGAGGAGGCGGTCGCGATGACGGTGGCCGCGAGGGTCTGCCAGCCGGGCGCGGCTGCCGCTGTCCACGTCAGCACCGCGGTGGAGGCAGCGAATAGCCGGTGAGTGGAGCCGTCCATCAGGCGGGCTGCCGGGTCCGGGTGTCCCGACGCAGCAGCTCGCCGTTGCGCCCGCACAGCTCCGGGTCAGGCAGGACGCGGACCGTGTAGACAAGCGGGCCGAACAGGGACAGCAGGATCAGTGGGAGCGCAGCCCAGAACACGAGAGGGAAGCCGCCGATGTGGCTGAACGGGGAGGTGCACGTTCCCGCGAGGACGCCGCCGGCGGCGAGGACCGGCAGCCTGGGGGCGAGACGGTCCCACGCGCCGGGGAAGACGCGGAGGTCGCGGCGCGCCTGGAACAGGATGGCTGCGTTCAGCAGGACAGCGCCCGCGAGCGTGGCCACCGGCCACCAGCCGCTGAACACGGCCAGCGGGGCTACCACGGCTGACATGGCGTACAGCCACAGGCAGGACCCCACCCGGCCGAGGCGGGTGGACAGGTAGTCGCTCATTTGTCGCTCCAAGCGAGACGGTCAGCGGTGCGGAGTACCTGCCGGTGAACGGCGCGGGACAGCAGCCACGCCCGGAACTTCTTGTCGCCGTGGCGGGCTTCGTGGCGGGCGCGGCCGAGCCGGGCCAGCATCGCTTTCAAGTTCTCCTGCTCGTGTTCTTCCCGGCGGCGGCGGCGGGTGCGGCGGGAGTGGAGGAACAGCCCACCGCCGAACACGACAGCGGGCGCGATCAGCAGCCAGGCCGGCATCAGGACACCGCCGTCAGCTTCTTGGCCAGCCGGTAGACGCCACGCTTGCCGATCACCGGCTGGATCTGCTTGGCGTCCTTGAGCCGGGCGACCTGCGTCTTCACCGTCGCCGCTGACCCGCACTCCTTGGCGACCATCTGCGCTGGGGTGAGGGGACCTTCGGTGAGGGCGGCGAGGATCCGGTCGGCGGTCGTCTGGGTGGACCCTCCGGCGCCACCTCCGGGGGAGCCTCCGGTGGTCCCGTCGGCGGGGTTCCCGTGTGACCCGCCGGCGGTCCCATCGGCGGATGCCTCGGGGGACGCCGCCGGATGCCTCTGCCAGCGCTTCGTCTCCGCGATCAGCATCACCGACAGGAACGTCACCGGCGGCATCACGTGGTACAGGTGCCCCCACCGCGACAGCCCCTCCGCCGCTTTCCAGTTCGCAGCGACCAGGAAGCTGGCCGCCCCGGCGAACACGATCCCCGGCAGCACCCGCCCCTTGCCTTCCCGGCGCGCAAACTCGAGTCCGGCGTAAGCGGCGACGATCTCCACCGTCCCGGCGACCGACCACGCCTGCCACCCGCTGACACCGTTCCGCGCTCCGACGGTGAGGACGTGATCAGCCGATGTCGCGAAGGTGATCGCTGCCAGCGCCGCCAGCGTGACCGCCTCCCCGGCGCCCGGAACACGCACCATCAGCCACCGTGCGGCGGCAGACGTAGAGCGGCGGGCGGATGAACGCCTGGACATTCGTTTTCAGCCTTCCTCAGAGGTTTCGGGGGCTCGGCAGGATCCGGCTCTACTCCGCTACCGTGCAGGTGGCGCAGGTAGAGCAATGGGTAGAGCGCCGGTAGAGGTAGCCCTACGGCTACCTGCGGTAGAGCGGCGGGTAGACCGGTCAGACGGCGCCATCGGCTGCCCCTGGTTCGAGGTCGGAGCGGATGAGCCCGGTGAGGTTGACGCCGCCGATCTTCACTTGGCGGGTAGGAATCTTCGCCTGGCGCAGACCGGCCGCGAGCATCTCCTTCGTCAGCCCAAGCGACTCGGCGAGGGTCTGCAGGTGCGCCCGGTCAGCGTCGGCAGGCCACACGCTGAGGACTGCCCGGGCGATCGCCGGCAGGTGGCCTTCATCGGTGACAGTGGTCTCCACGGTGGCCGCGCGAGGCTGCTTCCGGAACCCGGCGAGGCTGTCGCAGAACTGCTCACTGTCGGCGAGAGTGACGTTGAAGAACCGGACCCGGCCGCGGTGCGCGCGGTGCTCTTTCGTATCGACGCCGTAGGCGATGCCGTAACCGGGTTCTCCTCCCAGATCTGACGCGTCCAAGCCCTGGGCTTGTGCGTCGCCGCCGAGGACTGCGTTCGACGCCTGCCACGTCGGCAGGGTGAGCGCGATCCGCTGGCCTGCGATGTTCCGCAGCTCTGTGGGGACCGCTTCCTGATCAGCGGTCTGGGTAGCTTCGACGAAGTCGATCCCCACCTTGGGCAGGATCCGCTGCATCTCGCCCCACTTCCGGACGATCCCCGCACCGAGCCGGGGGTGCATGGTCGCGATGTGGAACTCATCGACGGGCACGATGATCGGCCGGAGGCCTTTCCGTGCCAGCGCTTCGGTGATGCGGCCTTCAGGCGCGCCTTTCGGCCCGGCAGCGCGGAGAATCCGCATCCTCCGCTCGTACTCCTGCTCGCACCAGTCCAGGAACCGGGCGAACCGTTCGATGTTCTCGACCTCCGGGCCGGAGATGAACTCAAGGCAGTACGGCTCGAACGGCAGGTAGTCGACAGCGCCGCCGAAGTCGACGATCACGAGGTCGGCGTGCGGGTCGAGGAGGACCGCACAGCAGACGAGCCGCAGGATGCTCGTCTTCCCCCGCTGCGGCAGCGCCCCGATCAGGGTGTGCGCGAACATCAGCATGATCGTGACTAGCCCGCCGCGTGAGTCCACCCCGACCGGGAGCGGCTTGAACACGGACCACTTCTCGGCGTTCATCAGCGGCCACGGCGGGATGTCTTGGTCGAGGGGGTGCACGAGCGCGACGAACAGCCGTATCCGGCCTGCGGCCATCCGCTTGAGTGGGTCGATTTCGAGGCAGTCCTCCGGGGTCCACAGTGCGGACGCCAGCCGGTCCAGCTTGTCCATGACGGACTTGACGGCGACCCCAGGCGGGAGGTCGACGTCGCAGGTGTAGCCGGTCCCGTCCCTGTGCGGAGGGATCAGGATCCTGGACGGGCCGGTGCCCTTGCCTGTGGTGGTCAGCGGGGTTGTGATGCCGGCGTACATGAACGCCTGGATGACTTCCTCGCCGGTCCGGACCCCTTCGTGGGGCTGGTCGACGATGGTGATGATGGTGCCGGGCGCGGACCCGTACCAGCCGAGCGCGCAGAGCACAGCCAGCACGACGGCGAAGCACAGGACTGGCGGGTACCGGTGCAGCGCGGCCCGCGCCAGCAGCGCCAGCAGCGCCAGGCCGACGACGGACCCAAACGACCGCCAGATCATGTTCGATCGGTGGTCCTCGCTGGCTTTCCGGTACTCGGCGCTGATCTTGATGCCGCCCTGGGAGTGGTCGTTCTGGGTGCCGCGCCGCACGGCGAGCCCTTCCAGGTCGCGGACCCACTCAAGCCACCACAGCAGGCACAGCCACAGCCCGCGCGGCGCGGACCGGAGCGCGCGGCCGAGGTAGAGCGGTGCTCTGAGCGTGTGGACACCCCACTTGTGACGACGCCACGCGAACCCGTTGCGGGTCTGATCGATCCATTGGACGACCTCAGCCTTCGACGGGATGACCCGGACATCAAGGACATTCGTGGTGGTTATCCGGACTGGCTGCCGGACCGGCAGCCAGTCGTCCTCGTCGTAGGGCACGACAGTGCCCCCGTGCAGAGAGATGATCTCCGCGCCGGGGGTTTCGTCGTCGTGCTCCTGCTCGCTCACGCCCTGCTCGTGCTCCCCTTCATCGTCTGCGCCCACCGCGACGGCTGGCCTTCGACCTTCAGCACCCGCGCGGGGGTGTGACCGGCCGCGCATCGGCCTTCGCGGACCGGATGCGTGCACCGCCCGCCGTCCTTCGTGTCATGCCCGCACAGCCCGGCCTTCTGCAGCCCCTCCGCAGTCGGATAGCCCGGCCGGTCACGGACTGGTGCCGGGCGGGCAGGCTTGACGACCGCGCGGGTCGTGCCCGTCCGCTTCCGTGCGGAGGCCGCCGCTGACTCACCCGGCACCCGGATCACCTGTGGTGCCCGCCGCGCCTGCTCCTGCTTCGCGCCCGCCTCAACCCGGGACCGGTGCGCGGCGTCCCGACCGGCTGACTTCTCGGCCCGCGCCTCCCTGCTGGCTTTCGCCGCCTTCCTCGACTCCATATCCAGCTTCCGTGCCTCGGTGAGCCGGTTCGCGTTCCACTTCTGCACCCAGACGATCTTCCTTTTCACCGTCAGGATCGGGTGGAACTGCGTCGGCTTCGCCTTGCTCTTCGACCTGCGCCGGGCCGCCATTTCAGTCCTCCATTTCTGCGGCGAGCACCGCGAGTTCCGCCTGCAGCACCGCGAGATCAGCGCGGGTCATGACCGGGGTCAGGGTGGCCGTGTCGACGACAACTTCCACGCCACCGAGTAGGTGGGTGCGGACCCAGACGTCACCGATCGGTGTCTGACGCGGTTCTGAGAAGTGGTCGCTGCCAGCGCATTCGGGGTTCACGCACCACGCCGGGTGCCCCGCCCGCGCGGCCATCAGCACGCCGCCTTCGACTCGGAGGGGACACCTTGACCGTCGATGTGCCAGATGTGGCCGGCGACGCACGCGGTGTACGGCTTTGGCGGGGGCGGGTTGATGAACGTCGCCACCGAAGCCCCGATCAGGAGCAGTGACACGGCGATCGAGGCGGCGGAGATGGGGAGCAGTGCCGGGCAATCGGTGAGCGCCGCTTCGGTCCAGGGCGGGATCGCTGGAGGGGGTTGCGTGGTCATGACGCCATCGCCTCCGAATCTTCATCGGCGGTCGGCTCAGCCGGGGCGGTGCTCCGGTGGGCCTCGACACGGGCGGCGTGGTCCGCTGCTTCGTCCTCGGACTTCCACCGCTCGACCAGCTGCTGCAGGCCCGCGTGGCGGGCGATGTTGTTGTGCCGGTCGGTCGCGTTCGCGGTGATCGCGAACGCCAGGACACCGCCGCCGATGACACCGGTCACAGCCCACAGCACCGGCAGGGTGAAGTCGCCCCCGTGGCGGCTGGTGACGATCCGGAGCATCGCCCCCGCCGCGATGAGAGCCAGCCCGGCGACCAGGGCGGACCCGATCAGGTCACCGGCGGGGATCCGGCCCGCGTCGCTGTGGTCGAGCGGGACGGGTGAGTCGCCGTCCTCCGGGTCACGCAACGGCAGCCAGTCCTCGTGGGGAGCGGCGTCGGTACCGCGGATCCAGTCGGTGACCTGCTGGCGCGCCTCGGCCTCAGTCCAGCCGCCGAATCCGACGATGATCTGCTCCGACATGCCCGGGTAGGGGACATCCGGCCCGTCGTACCAGCCTTCAGCGCGCCACCCGCCGATGATGCGGCGGAAGAGCCGGGCCTCCCAGTGCTCAGGCAGGCCGTCGCTGAACCGGACCTCCCGCAGCACCGGCCAGCGATTCGCCAACAGGCTGGCGATCAGGCCGAGGGCGATCCCGCCGGTGAACACGCTCATGACCAGGCACATGGCCAGGACGCTGGCTTCACGCATCCAGCCGGCCCAGACGAGCGTCTCTGATTCCCGGACGGCGATCGTCCCGGTGAACGCGGTCAGGGCCAGCGCTGCGGCCAGCCGGGCAGCCAGCCCCGCGGGCTGGACGGTCGGCTCGATCTTCATGCGGTTCTCGCTTCCATGGGGACCCAGACGGCGCCGGGCGCGTACTTGTCGGCCAGCCATGCCGCCCGTTCCGGGGTGCACTGGTCGCTGATCACGAGCAGGTGCGCGTTCCGCCCGTCAGCGGTCTCCCACTCACAGGGCAGCGGCGCACACACCACCAGAGCCGGGGTCACCGCTTCACCGCTGGGGACGCGAGCTCGGCGTCGATGCCGTGCACGTACACCTGGTAGCGGTCCCCGACGCGGGCGGCGGGAAGGCCGCGGGCGATCAGCCGATACACGGTCCACCGGGAAACCCCGAGCCGGGCAGCAGTCACTTTGACCGTCACGCGAGGCCGGTCAGGGCCGCTCCTACTGCTCCCGTTGCTCACCCGTTGAGAATATATTCTCGAACTGGCAGAATCAATGCCATTGGTGGACGGATTAACGCCGGTAGCGGGACGATGAGCTATCAACGTAACCATCGCCTCGTCCCATCGAGAGGACCCGCCATGAAGATCCAGCGGTTCGTGAAGGACCCCCAGAGCCGCACCGGCTCCTGCGCTGCCGTCTATGAAGCTGAAGACGTTGACCGCGTCGTCGTCCAAGGCAGCTACCTCGACGACGACACCAGCGGCCGGCTGATCGAGCGCGCCGACTACGAGACCGGTGTCAGCATCCCCGCGAGCGTGCTGCTGCTCGCCGCTGACCGGTTCCGGAAGGCGCACCCCGAGCAGGCAGCGGCGATCGACGCCGCCGAGCAGGACCGGCCCGCATCAGCATGAGCACTGCACGGATCGACGCCAGCGACCAGGACGCCTACTGGGCCCTGTTCGCTGGCGTCACCCGCTACGCCTGGCGGCTCGAAGCGCTGCAGTACTACGCCGACGACGACGCGGACGTCGAGCGATTCGCCAGCGGCGATGTCACCCTGCCGCAGCCCGGCCGCTGGGAATCCCTGGTCCACGGTCACGTCACAGCCGGGCGCCCGTTCCAGCGGGTCCGGGTCGTTGCCGAACCGTGGTCGGACTACGTCACCTGGGAGCTCCACGCGTTCACGCTGAACGTGGCAGCCGGTGAGGACATCCGTGTTGTCCCGGTCAGCTACAGCGACGGCCTCGGCGCGTTCGGGCCCGACTACTGGGTCATCGACGACGCCGTGTGGGCGATGGCCTACGACAGCGACGGGCGGCTCAGTTACCTCGAACGAGCCGGCGGCTGGATCGCCGACGAACACCTCTTCTACCGGGGCACGCTGGTCAGCCAGTCGGTGCCCTTAGCGGACTACCTGAACCTGAAATTGCGCGCCGTCTCCTGACGCCCGGAAGGACACCACCGTTGGTCAAGCCTGAACTCCGGGCGCGGCATCGCCTCACCGAGAGGCTGAGGGCTGCCCGGGGGAGCCGGTCGCAGACGGTTTTTGCCGCTGAGATGGGATGGCGTCAGGCTCGGGTGGCGAAGATCGAGA
This sequence comes from uncultured Kineosporia sp., assembly GCA_937859855.1. Next base: position 8,409 of record CALMAR010000230.1, on the reverse strand, counting down.
CCGGCCGTCAGCTTCCATCCGACGACGACCTTGCTACCTGGGTTGAGCACGCCGAATCCCAGGTCAGCTTGGTCGATCTGCGGGGAATGCTGGACGAGGCACTCGCCGAGTATCAGGCCGTCCGCCGGCTGTACGAGCAGGGCGGTGTCGAGGGTGCACAGCAAGCGGTCGCTGTCCGGGAGGCAGCGAGTAAGACGCTCGTGCTGTTCCAGCCCGTCATGTTCCCGGCATTGGTGCAGACGCCCGAGTATGCGCGGCAGGTGATCCAAGTCCCTGACGGGTTCCCCGGCCGGGTCGCCGAGGATGACCTTGCCCGCGGGGTCGCCGCCCGGATCCGGCGGCAGGCCATCATGCACGAGCCGGGCCGGGCCATCAGCGTCCTCGTCGGTGAGGCGGCGCTGTGGACGCAGGCAACCACGACCGATGTTCACGAGCAGCAGCTCGGCCATGTCGCGCACCTAGCGGAGTCATTGACGGAGGCAACGGTCGGGGTTGTCCCCTTCCGGCGGATGCCGTTCGTCGCGACGTCCGGGTTCGTCCTCTACGACGACACTGTGCAGGTTGAAGCGCTCAGCGGCGACAACGAGATTGCGGATCCGGTCGGTGTCCAGGAGTACCGCGTGTACGCCCGGCTTCTGCAGGAGGCCGCGCTGACCGGCGCGGACGCTGCCCGGCTGATCCGTGACGTCCGCGCTTCGTTCAGCTGACAGCGGGTTCGGGTCGCGGGCATCATCGGCGGGATGGAGCCGCAGGAACCACCGCCTGAACCGGGTCCGTCCGGGCCGCTGGGGAAAGCGATCAGCGTCATCATCGCCGCCGCAGTCGCCGTCCTCGTGACCGTCGCAGTCGGGAAAGCGGTATGGCCGCACCCCTCCCAGGCGAGCCAGGCCACGCGGGGCACCCAGCAAGCCGCTGACTACGCGGAGGCGATGCAGGTCGGCGTCACTGTCACCCTCACTGGGTCCGCGTCGTCCGTGGAAGTGACCCAGCAGGTTGGGCACGGCGCGGGCACGGACCAGTACATGGCGGATGTGCCGCTGACCAGGAAGACCGGCGGGGCAGGCTTGGAGATGGACGTGCAGTCGGGGACGTGGATCTACTTCTCCGCACAAAACCAGGACGGGTACGGCAACCTGAAATGCCAGCTCGTCGGCAGCGACGGGACCGTGATCGACCAGTCCACGTCATCAGTCCCGTACGGGATCGTCACCTGCTCCGGTGACGCCGCCTAGTGGACCCGACTGCGGTAGCAGCGTGGGTCGGGCTCACCCTTGGGGTGATCGCGGTCGGTGAGAAAGTCGTTGCCTGGGTCCGGTTTTGGCGGCGGCCGAAGTGCTACAGCTGCGGGCAGCGGACCATCGGTAAGGCGTACCCGTTGGACGAGCCCGGCGGGGACCCGATCAAGGTGTGCTCGACGTGCGGGTTCCAGTACTGACGCCTGCCGCCTAGCTGAGGCCGAGCCGGGTCATCTGCCCCGGAGTAGCACCGCGCAGGAGGTCCACGAGGGTCACCCCGAGCGCCTCACACAGCGGGAGTAGTTCGTCGACCCGGACTGGCCGCTGACCGTTCTCGATCCGCGTCACGGTGGACCGGTCCACGCCGAGCCGGTCCGCTAGGACCGCTTGGTCCATGCGGAGCCGCACCCGTTCAGCGGCCACGTTCATTGCCAGGAGCGCCGTCAGGGGCCGCTGAGCGTCTGGCATGCCGCACACGATGACAGGGCCGCTGCTGCGGTTCACCCAGTGCGACACGCCCGGTGATTTCTTCACCCTCAAGGGGTACATTCCTCACATCAGGTGCGAGATTCGCACATAGCTGGGAGGACCGGATGAAGATCAGATCGAAGCTCGGAATGCTGGCGGTGCCCGTCGTCGCCGCCCTGGCAGCCGTCGTTGGCGCGACCGGCGCTCAGGCCGCCACCACCGGCGACACCTGCCGGATCAGCTCAACCCGCACAATCACTGTGACTGCCGTCTGGAGCAACCTCAGCAGCCCGCCCGCCGTCACCGAAGGCGACGTCAACTACTTCTGGATGAGCGCGCCGTTCGGCATCAAGGCCGTCAAGTGGGTGTTGTACGACCGCAACGGTGATTGGGTCATCGGCACATCTCCCCTCTACTACAACACCACCTTGGACCACACCAGCGGCGGAACGTACTACTACAAGATGGGTGTCGGTGCGCGCGGCCATTACATCAGCGTCGATCCGATGGGAGCTGGCGGCACCACGTGCGACGACTACGGCGACACGGCGAAGGTCATCGCCGGCTGACCAGTCCCCGGTAGAACGGCTCCGCCTGGAAAGCCCGGGCGGAGCCGTTCTGTGTCCCGGCCGGAACGGGCCATACTCAACGGACATGGGGCGCCGGACTCTTCTGCTGATCACCTCTATCCTGATCGCCGCGATCGGCGCCGGCTTGATCGGCTTGTACGTGCTCGGCGTCAACCAGAAGGCGCAGGCCGACGTCGCTGGGGTGACGGTGCTGACGGTCCGGAAAGACATCCCAGCCGGGACCACCCTGCGGGGCGTGTTCAGTTGCGCCTGTGTGACCACCGTGACCGCGACCAAAGCGACCGCGGCCGGTGCGATACCGGAGCAGCCTTCAGACGGCCAGATGGGCCAGGCGTCCACCGGGCCGATCCCCGCCGGGACGATCCTGCGGACAGCCTTATTCAGCGCCCCGGCCGGGGCTGGGCACGCGAACCTGGCCGCCGGGTACGGCGTCGTGGTCAAGACGGACAACCCGACGATCAAGGCGGGTGATCAGGTGGCGGTCTGGCTGCGACCCGACCCGTCCAGCCAAGCCGGCCAGCCGGGGACCCCGAAGGCGCCGGACGCGCGGATCGTGGCGTCCCCGGTGAGAGTCGCCAGCGTCATCACCGGCGGCGGAGGCAGTAACGGTGCAGTGAGCCTGCAGCTGGACGCCAGCAAGGACGTCGCGCAGAAAATTCTGACCGCGCAGGCGGAGGGCGATGTGATCGTGCTGGCGCTCGGCCCGGCCGCGCTAGCAACACCGTCCCCCGCCTGACCGCCATCCTGTCGTTCGGCTACCGGGGCCCTCTTGCTCGCCGTGCTTCCGCCCATAGCTGGCCCGCGCGGTCCTCGCTATCTTTCGACCCGTCGGCTAGCACCGCGCGGGCTAGCTCGGTGCCGTGGGTCCGCGCCTGGTCCGCGGCCCGCCCGGCCATCCAATTCCCGACCTGCTCGGGGGTTGCGTCGCGCAACTGAACCCGGCCGCCGTCGATGACGGCCAGGAGGTTGGTGCCGGGCTGCCGGATGATCGTGGCCACCGGGCCAGGGTAGGCCGCCGGTCAGCCCATCCATTGTTCATCACGGATGGACGCGGCGCCTTCGATGTCAGGTGCATGCGGCGCGGCTGATCGCTCGGCCAGGCGATCGAGCCAGCGGAACGCCGCCCGCACGGTTGTCCCGATCCCCACGCACACGAAGATGGTGTTCAGGATCCAGCCAGCAGTCAGCATCAGGTTTCCTTCAGCGGGTGGTGATCAGGTAGCCGTGGTCCCCGAACCGGATCACCAGGCCGACCCGGCGGCGGGCCGCAGTCATCCAGTGGACCGCGAACGGCCAACTCTTCGTGCGCCGCTCGCCGTGCCGCATGTGCCGGGGCATCGGCAGCGGCAGGAACAGGGGGATCACCGTTCATCCCTTCCGCAGTCGGGGCACTCGGCGACGTACTTCTCGTGCTGGCGCGGCCCGGTCAGGTAGGAGGCACACGGGCGCCGGTTCGTGCCAGTCTCTTTCACCCATCCGGCGGGTTCCTCGCCCGCGTCGGGGTCGAACGACAGCGCTGTCAGGACGACTGTGCCGATCGGGTCGTGGTAGCACCAGCCGCGTTCGTAGGTGAGCGGTGAGGCCTTCGGTGTGGTGACGATCCTCAGGTTCCCGAACATCATTGTCAGGACGTCGACGTAGTACCGCTCGGTTTCACAGACACGGAAGCCGCCGTCGATCGGCTCCCCGAGCACCTGGACCCGAGTCAATGCTCGCCGTCCGGCGGGGCCGCCTCGTCAAGGACGCGGATCATGCCGACGATGTTGTCGTGGCCTTCCTGTGCCTGCGCCTCGGTTGAGTACCGGGCCGCGAACTGGTCCTGCATCGACTCACCACAGAACACCATCGTCTCGAAGAGCAAGGGCGGCCCGTCGCCGAACTGGTGGTTGACGACGAGGTGCACGGTGCTGATCCGGTAGTCGCCGACCTCGGTGAGGTCCACGCGGCGCGCTTCCTCAGACCACATCTCCGGTGTCGCCTGGTCCACAGGTTGGCCTGCCCGGTTGAAGTACAGATCCCTCATGGCGTCATCCTTGCGTCGGTGTCAGTGCCTCCGGTGATCGCGCGGGGCAGCAGGTCCGGCACCTGGCCGGTCTCGATCGCCGCTGCGACACGGGGCCCGACGGACTCGAAAACAGTTGCCCCGCCCGGCAGCACGAGGTGCGCGAGGAACTCGGCGTCGAACTCGACGATCCCTGCGGCGACGGCCTCCAGTTTGGCTTTTATGACGAGGGCGAGCGCCCGCCACGATTGGCGGACGGCCTGGTCGTACTCCTTCGCCTGCCCGGCAGCGTCGCGTCGCTGATTCCGCGCCGGGGTGTGCGTGAACCGGCGGTCGTTCCGGTCAGGGAGAGGCAGTACGAACTTCACCTGCCGGCCTTGCGCGATGAACCCGAGGATGGCGCGGTCTGCGTCCCACCCGTACATGAACCCGGTCGCACCGTACCGGGAGAGGGTGCGCTCGATCTCGGCGCGGCTGGCCTCACTGCTGACTGACGTGCTCTCCGCGTAACGGCTCACTCTGGACTCCCGGTAATCCCGAGGGGCATGTTCTTGAAGTGCGGCCGACCCGCGACGTGCTCGCGCAGGGCCGCCGCCGCGTCGTCCTTCGCTGGGTAGACCGTGGCGTCGCCCTTCCTCCCGACGACCACGGACATGAACGGCGCTTCGAAGCCGGGTACCCGGCAACTGCAGCGCGTCATCCAGCCGATCCGGTTCCGGTCGGCCTCGCTGTCGTAGACGACGGTCACGTCAGCCATGTGGACGTGATCCGGGCAGGAGCCATCATGGCGGGCCCACTTCAGGCTGCCCGGCCGGTCCTCGATCGCCCCGCACTCGGGGCACGCCTGCAACGGGCCGAGGCGCTCCCGCTCGCCGTATGCCTCCCAGAGGTCCGGGGACCGGACATCCATCCACCCATCGTTCGGGGTTTCGCCGTCGAGAAGACCGCTGGAGTCCTCTTGGTACTGGCGGGTGATGTCCTCCTGCGACTCGTCCTCCTCGGCTCTCACCCACACGACGTAGGTCTGGGTGACCGTGACGTGCAGGGGGCGGTAGAAGTCCACTCGGGTCTGAACTGTGCTCATGGCTGCTCGCTCTCGGGGATGGAATCGATGATGTCGCGCCAGTTTTCGGGCGCATATCGCCACCGCTGCGGGCTGGCCGTCCAGCCGAATGCGGTGATGGGGACGACGGCGGGCAGCACCTCGACATCGCCGAGGTCGAGCCGGTAGATCCAGTTCCGCTCGCCCCGCGCGTACTGGACCAGCTCGGATGGGCTGACGCCGGGGAAGTCGCACTGCTGCAGGTGCCGCCACGGCTGCGCGTACACGACGGCGGTGATCTGGCAGACCGCGACGATCCCGCGGTCCTCGGGCGGGCACTGGCAGCGGTTCACGAGCATCGTCGACACGGTGGTGACGCCGCCGATGCCGCCGGGGAGGAGGCGGGTGAACTCGGCGCGTTTCTTCCCGGTGATGATCTGCGCGGTGTAGATGGCGTGGATCGACACCACCGCCGCCGACCGGTCCAGCCCGGTCACGGCTTCGGCTCCCGGCCTGTCGCGATCTTGCATGGGCGGCAGGCGCACTGATTCCGGCCGAACAGGTTGCCCCACGGATGGGCACTGTCACCGGAGTGGATGCCGTCGTGGGGGACGCCGTAGTAGCCCTGGCAGGTGGTGCACCAGTGGTGGTCCCGGTGCCGCTCGCAGCCGATCGGCTCGTCGCGTTGACCGGCCTCGCACTCCCATTGGGTGCCGTAGGGGCCTGTGACCTGGTTGACGTTCTCCCGCTCGGGCCGATGCAGCCTCCGGCCCAGCTCGGCGATCTCGGCGTCGGAGAGGATGATGCGGCGGTCTTGGGAGTCCCAGATCACGGTGCTGTCGGGGCCACGGCTGATCTTCATGATGGCTTCACCCGGGGTGTGCTGTCGGTGGCGCCGAGCCGGTCAAGGATCGCCCGGACGTCGGCGAGTGTGGTGGGCTGCTCGTCGGCGAGCGCTGTGAATAGTTCCGGGACGTGCGCGAAGCAGGAGAACGCGTCGTTGAACATCTCGATGCGGAGGCCGTGCTCGGCCATCTTGAAGGCGAACTCCCACGCCACCCCGCCCGTCTCCGCCGCCGCCGAGACGCACACTTCGTCATCGCGGATCCGGCCGAGAGTGTCCGCGTACCAAGCCTCGGCGGGGACGTAGTAGGTGAACGTGTACCCGTCCGGCATCGACGGCAGCCCGGTCACGACTGGTTCGCCTCAGCGTGAGCGGCGACCGCGTCCAAGAACGCAGGGAGCGCCGGGAGGATGTCGAGGTCGGTGACGTTGCCGACGCCGGTGCCGAGGTCGTACCCGTACCGTTCCAGCATGTCGGCGAAGTCGGAGGCGAGCATGGCGCGGTCGCGCTTACTGGTGCGTGGCTTCATGGCGGTCACGACGGGCTCGCCTCGCCTTCAGGGAGAGGCTCGTAGCGGACGCCGAGCAGCCGCCAACCGCCCTTGCGGGAGTTGTGGTCCCACCAGACGCGGGTCCACCGTCCGGTCGCGCGGAGCGCGGCGGCGTGCGCCTCGTCCTCGGCCGCCGACTCCAGCGTGTATCCCGGGGAGTGGGTGTAGCCGTCCTCGGTGGTGATGACCTCCTGGATGCGCCGCTCCCCGAGGTGGGCGTGGTCGGCGGGGTCCAGGACGGTGGCCGGGATGGTGCGCATGGTGCGGAGCGAGGACAGGAACTCGGCCAGCGCCTCGGGCTCAAGCTCGAACTCGAACTCGACGATGGTCAGGTTCGATTCGGGGTCGGTGACCTTGATCAGAGCGTACCGGCCGGTCCGCATCCCGCCGGTGGGCCAGGTCAGGGTGGCTTGAACGGGGATGGTGCGTCGGGTCACTGCAGGTCTCCTACGGTCGTCCAGCGATAGACGTTAGTCTAGCGTGGTACGACCCTTAGAAGCCAGTAACCCCGGGATCCGTTTCCGGCCAGCCTTCTCCTGCTGGCCTGCGTAGGCGGCGGCCTCCACCCGGAACGCCGCCAGCCGGTAACCCACCCCCGGCACCGCCTCCCGGTTGATGAACGCCCGCAACACCACCGCCTCAGCCTCAGCCCGCGCCTGGAACTCCCGCGCCTCATCCCGCTCCGCGTACGCCGCCCGCAACGCCGCATCAACCGCGTCCACGTGCGCGATGTGATCGGCCGCCGCGTGCCACCGGTCCCAGTGGTAGACCATCCACCCCCACGCGCCCATGACCCGGCTACCGGCCCGGGAATCGCGGGCCGGCAGGGGTTGCCTGCGTGGCGTCGTGAAGGCCGCTGATGTGCTCCCGGAGCCGGGTGAACGACCCTTCGCCGGTGATGTCATCGAGGGCGCGCAGGCAGTCCGCAAGACGACGGGCCGCGTCGCTGGCCGCTGTCTCCACCGCGAGCACGTCGACCAGCGCGGTCACGATCTGCGAGTCGGACAGGTGCGTCCATGAGGGCAGCCCCCGCGCTTCCTGCTCCGCGCGAACCGCGTCACGGATGCCGGCGAGCCGTTTCACTTCCGGGCTGTCACGTTGCCCGGTCAGGAACGCCTCACTGGCCTGCCGCTGGTACGCGTCAGCTCGCCGTGTCTCCTCAGCGAGCCGCTGCTCCAGCCGGCCGACCTCGTTGGCCTTGCCGATCATCAGCCACTTCGCGATCCGCCGGTACGCGGGCGCCTGCTCCACCGGATGCAGTGTCGGCGCGGGCTTCACGACCGTCATCGCCTTCGTCCGCCGCCCCGAAGGTGGCGCCATCACACCCCACGCATCCGGGACAGCCAGCCCGTCAACCAGCGACGGATGCGCGACCACCAGCCACCACGCCGTGCAGTACTGCGCCCACGGATCCGCCTTCGCCGGGTCAGCGAGCTCCACCAGGACGTCCGCGCGGGACACCTTGACTTCGTGCCCGATCAGGCCGCCGCCGGACGCGATGGTCGTCGGCACCCAGATCAGGTCAGCGCGCCGGTTACTGTCCGGCGCCTGGATCTCAGGCGCGAAAATCCCGGACAGCGACCTCGGGTCGGGCAGGTAGTGCCGCCGCAGCATGCCGATCATGTCGGTGGCGGTGCGGGGTTGCGGGTTCGCGGGCGGGGCGGGGAGCAGGGCGTCG
>CALMAR010000229.1 GCA_937859855.1 uncultured Kineosporia sp. | reverse complement strand
GCGCGCAGAGCGGGGCCGCCGTGGTCAGCCGCTATCGGGTCGGCGGAATGTTTCTGTCCGGGCGTAGTTCGTCGCCGGTGAGCACGATCCGGGTCCGGACCAACGCGCTGCGCAAGGCGGCCGGGGCTGGGCCCGGGCTGCTGGTCTCCACCGATCAGGAGGGCGGGGCGGTACAGGTGCTGGCCGGGCGCGGCTTCACCGCCGTCCCGCCCGCGCTCATCCAGGGTGGCTGGAGCCGGATCAGGCTGGCCGCCCAGACCAAGGTCTGGGCAGCGGCGCTGGCCCGGGCGGGCCGGGGCAAGGCCCGGGCGGGCATCTCCATGGATCTGGCGCCGGTCGCGGACACGGTCACCGCCGCCCGGGCCCCGGCCAATCCGCCGATCGGAGCGTTCCAGCGGGAGTACGGACACAGCACCGCAGACGTCGAACCGGCGGTCACCACGGTGGTACAGGGACTGCGCGCGGAGCGAATTGTGGCCACGGTCAAGCACTTTCCTGGGCTGGGCCGGGTCGGCTACAACACTGACACCTCGTCCCGGGCGGTCGATCCGATCACCCGCCCGGGCGACGTCTACCTGCGGCCGTTCCAGGCCGGGATCAGGGCTGGGGCCGGAGCGGTGATGATCTCGTCCGCGCGCTACCCCGGGCTGGACAACCGCTCGGTGGCCGCCTTCTCGAAACCGATCATCACCGGGCTGCTGCGCGGGCAGCTCGGCTATCAGGGCGTGGTGATCTCCGATGATCTGGGCAAGGCCAAGGCGGTGACCGCGGTGGCGACCGGAGATCGGGCGGTCCGATTCGTCATGGCCGGCGGAGACATCGTGCTCACCGTGGTCACCTCGCAGGCGAACACGTTGCGAAGTGCCCTGATCAAGCAGGCCCGGTCGTCAGCCAGCTTCAGGGCCACCCTGGACGCCGCGGTGACCCGGGTGCTGACGCTCAAGCAGCGAGCTGGCCTGCTGGTCTGCTGATCAGGCGACGGCCGAGACCGGCAGCAGCTCAGGCGGGGGATCCGGGACGGCGTTCAGCCGCTGGAAGTAGCCGACGTCCCACCACTGACCGAACTTGAACCCGGCACTGCGGAGCACCCCGGCCGGCCTGAACCCGAAGAACTGGTGGATCCCGACACTGGCCTCGTTGGGCAGTGAGACGCCTGCGGTCACGCTGACGAAACCCTGAGCGTCCATCAGCTCGAACAGCCTGCCGTACAAAGCTTTTCCGACCCCGCGACGGCTCAGGCCGGGCCGGAGGTAGATGGTGGACTCGGCGGTCCAGGCGTACGCCTCACGAGGGTTGTACGCGCCGGCGTAGGCCAGCCCGGCCACCTCGCCGTCCACCACCGCCACCAGCCAGGGATAGCGCTCGCGCCCGGCGGCCCACTGCTGCTCCCACTCGGCCGGGGTCTGCAGCCGGGTGCGGAAGTTGATGTAGGTGTGCTCGATGTAGTGGTTCACGATCCCGCAGACGGCGCCCAGATCGCCATCCTGCAGCAACCGAACTTGAACAACCATGCTCGTAAGCATAGGAGTCTGCGCTGGAGAATTCAGCGCAGCCGGCGGCTGGACCTCCGGCGGCTGCACCGACCAGCCTAACTGGGTCCTGAGGTTATGGCGCCGCTCAGGTCTGGACGGTTCTTCACCAAGTCGGATGCGTGCGCCACCAAGGCTCGATAGCGTGAAATCAGCGCTTCACTGGCAATGAGTTCCTGGCGGCCAGTCCCGGCGAATGTCCGCGTGAAAGCAATTGCTGTGCCGGTGGATCGCTTGCACGTGGCATCGGAGTTCTCCACGGCCCTTTCCTTCAGCTGAACCTGCGCCAGGCTGGCCCTGCCTGTAATGAATTCGTTGGTTATGCTCTCCAGCGGATCGTAGATGTCAGCCGGTGTGGCCACGATGAACCCTTGACTTGTCATACATTCTTGGTATCTCTTCATGCCGGTCACAATGCCGGAATTATTGAGGACTTGGTCAACGAGCGCGCTCACGCGAGGCAGATTCCAATATATTTGATAGTAATCGCGGGCGGGTACACCGTACAGATCGTGGGTTGCTTCGCCGTCACATCCCGAGATAGGAAACGATATCTTGCCACCCGATTCTGAGTAGGAGAATTCTATGTACTGCGGAATTGCGCCATACGCGAGCTTGTCATAATTCTTGATGGGCACTTCCTTGAGCACATTCTTGGGAGGGTTCCGCAGATATTGACGCAGCCCAGGAACTCTCAACTGAGATGCCACCCGCAAGTCGATTGAACTGTCCGTGTACCGGTCCAGGATCGAGGCCGGCTCCAAGCGCGCCGCCGCCGGCTTGCTCGGCGGAAGTGACGGCACAACGGCGCCTTCACTGCGCATGCATTCTCGCTCCAGCAGCTCATGCGCTCGATCAAGATCAACACCCTCGGTCTTCCAGACCTCATCGATGTGACGCTTCACAACGGCAGCCGAAGGTGCCACATCGCCATGTTCATGGTGCTGAATCGAGGAGGAGCCCAAGCGTCCACATGCGGAGAGAAAGATGGATGTCCCTAGCAAGATCGTCATCAATCGCCGACATTTCATGGGCCCCTCCTCAATCAGCGCTATTCCACAGTGAGCAGGTCTAAGAGAGACACGAAACATCACTGGGCACGGACGACGCGGGCATCCACTGATGACTCTCCCCGTCATTGTCCTTACTGGTGGGCAAGGTCAGGTGGATCCCTTTCTTAACACAATAGTGGGGATCGTTCCAGAAGCCTCCGTCGTAGACGACAACGGCGTAGCCGGTCGTTCCGTGGTTGTACACGGAGTTTTCCTTGTTATTAATGCTGGACGGCCACCCGGGCTTTACGCTTCCGACCCACTGGACCCGCGTGCCGGTGTAGGTATTTCCGGTCCAAGCGCAGAAATATGTGCTTGGGCAGTCGGTGTAGGCGGCTTGAGCCCCACTGGTACCACCGAGAAGGGCCGCCCCAGTAAGAACGCCTACTCCCGCGCACGTCATGATTCGTTTCATCCCAAATCCTTTCGGAAAACGGTTGAGGTGATCCGTCGACGGCATAAGCATCATGTAACGCTTGTTACCAATTTGTCAACAAAAATAACAGTGAATACAACGCTGTTTCAGGGGTTGTATTGCTGCTTGCATAGTGCTAAATGTTGCATGTTTGACTGGACAATAGAGCGGCGTGAGATGAGCAATGTTTGCCCTTCTCGTGCGCGTACCAACGCCTGCCCCAGGCCTGTTTGGTCCGCGCCTGACGATTAACCAGGCGTTATCCGGGCCGGAATTATAGGAAGACGAGGCGGGCCCATGATGACTCCGGCCATCGCGCTGGCGGACGTGCGGCTGATCTTGCCGAGCTGGGTCAGAGTTTGGTGACCGGGGCGTAGCGCAGCAGCAGCCGCTTCTCGGCTCCGTCACTGAAGCTGACATGCGCGACGGCGCGGTCCCCGGCACCTTCGACCCGGATCACCGTGCCCAGGCCGAACGCATCGTGCGTGACCCGGTCGCCCGGTTCGAGATGCACGACCTCGCGATTGCCGGGCGACCGCACTCCCGGCTGGTAGGCCAGCCGGGCCACCGCCGGGGTGGACGACGGCCGCATCGCCGTGGTCTCGCTGCGCCGCCAGTCGACCAGCACGGCCGGGATCTCGTCCAGGAACCGGCTGGCCGGCTGGTAGTTCGGCTGTCCCCAGGCGCTCCGGACGCCGGCCCGGGAGATGTACAGCCGCTCCCGGGCCCGGGTTACGCCGACATAGGCCAGCCGTCGTTCCTCGGCCAATTCCTTGGGGTCGGACAGCGATCGCAGGTGCGGGAACGTGCCGTCTTCCATCCCGGTCACGAACACCACCGGGAACTCCAGGCCCTTGGCCGTGTGCAGGGTCATCAGGGTGACCACGCCCTCATCCTCTTTGGGCTGCGTCTCGGCCGCACCGTCGGCCACCGCCTCGTCGGGGATCTCGTCGGCGTCCGCGACCAGGGACACCTGCTCCAGGAAGTCCTGCAGCGATCCGTCCGGGTTGGCGTCGGTGTACTCCTGGGCGACGGCGACCAGTTCGGCCAGGTTCTCCACCCGGGACTCGTCCTGCGGATCGTGACTGGCCCGCAGCTCGGCCAGATAGCCGGTCTGCTCCAGCACCGCCTCCAGCACGATCGAGGGCGGGCTGCCCCCCTCGACCAGGGTTCGCAACTCGTCCATCAGATCGACGAAGGCCCGCACGCAGGAAACCGAGCGGGTGGCGATGCCCGGTGCCTCCTCCGCCCGGCGCAGGGCGGCACTGAAGGTGATCCGCTCCCGCTCGCCCAGCGCGCCGATCACCGCCTCGGCCCGGTCACCGATCCCGCGCTTGGGGGTGTTCAGGATCCGGCGCAGATTCACCGTGTCGTCCGGGTTGACCAGCACCCGCAGGTAGGCCAGCGCATCCTTGACCTCGCGGCGCTCGTAGAACCGGGTGCCACCGACCACCTTGTAGGGCAGCCCGGCCCGGACGAAAACCTCTTCCAGCGCCCGGGATTGAGCGTTGGTCCGGTAGAAGACGGCGACGTCGCCGGGCCGGACGGCGTCCTCCCGGCGAAGCCGCTGCACCTCCAGGGTGACGAACGACGCCTCGTCGTGCTCGTCGTCGGCGACGTAGCCGATGATCTGTTCGCCGGTGCGCCCGGCCGTCCACAGCCGCTTCGGCTTGCGATCCGGGTTGCGCTCGATCACCGCGTTGGCGGCGTTCAGGATGGTCTGGGTGGAGCGGTAGTTCTGCTCCAGCAGGATCACCTGGGCCTGCGGATAGTCGGTCTCGAACTCGACGATGTTGCGGATTGACGCGCCCCGGAAAGCGTAGATCGACTGATCGGCGTCCCCCACCACGGTCAGCTCGGCCATCGGCACGTCCGGGGTCGGCTGCGCGGCCACCTCGCCGCCGACCAGCTCGCGGATCAGGATGTACTGCGCGTGATTGGTGTCCTGGTACTCGTCCACCAGCACGTGCCGGAACCGGCGCCGGTAGAACTCGGCGACGTCCCCGAACGCCTGCAGGATGTTGACCGTGGTCATGATCAGATCGTCGAAGTCCAGCGCGTTGGACTCCCGCAGCCGCCGCTGGTAGTTCGTGTACGCCTCAGCCAGCATCCGCTCGTTGTGGCTGGTCTCGCTGACCCGCTGGCGATAGCTGTCCTCGTCGACCAGCTCGTTCTTCAGGTTCGACACCTGAGCGCTGAAAGCCCTCGGTGGGTAACGCTTCGGGTCGAGGTCCAGGTCGCGGCAGACCAGGCTCATCAGGCGCTGCGAATCAGCGGCGTCATAGATGGAGAAGTTGGACCGCAGCCCGACCCGGCCCGCCTCCCGGCGCAGGATCCGGACGCAGGAGGAGTGGAATGTGCTGACCCACATGGACGATGCCCGGGGCCCGACCAGGTCCTGGACCCGTTCGCGCATCTCGGCCGCGGCCTTGTTGGTGAAGGTGATGGCCAGGATTTCCCATGGCTTGGCGTTGCGCTCGGCCAGCAGATAGGCGATCCGGTGGGTCAGCACCCGGGTCTTGCCCGAGCCCGCGCCGGCCACGATCAGCAGGGGGGAACCCTGGTGCAGGACGGCGGCTCGCTGGTGCTCGTTCAGCCCCTCCAGCAGCGCGCCGACATCGATCCGATGCCGTTTCGGCCGTTCATCGGCCTGCCCATCGGGCTCGTTCGGCTGGCCGGCCGGCCGCTCCAGGCCGGGCAGGGTCAGGTCGTCGGACACGGTGCTCATCGTGTCGTGCAGCCTACGGCGCCGCGCCGACATTCCCGGATCGGCGCCGAGCCTCAGTGCTCAGGCACTGGCGCGGGCCGGCTCCGGGACGACCTCCAGCGCGGGTTCCGGGGATGGCAGATCGGTGGACGGCTTGCGGGTGATCAGAAACGCGCCGGACAGCACCAGCACGAAACCGAGCACGGTCCACGCGGTGATCGGCTCGCTCAGCACCACCGCACCGGCCAGCACCGCCACCGCCGGATTCAGATACGTGATCGCGGTGACCCGGACCGGCCCGATCAGCCGGGTCAGCTCGAACAGCATCAAGAACGCGGCCGCGGTGCAGATCACCGCCAGCAGGGTCAGGCTGACCAGCACCGGGCCGGACGGCACGGCGGCGGGGAACTGGCCCGTGATCAGCACGACCGGCAGGTAGATCAGCGCCACCAGGGTCAGGCTCAGCGACATGATCCCGACCCCGGGCAGACCGGCCAGGCTGCCAGCCAGTACCCGCGGGCCGATCGCGTAGCCCAGCGCGACCACGACCAGCGACAACGCGGCCATCCGGTCGGACCCCTGGACGTCCAGGCCGACCAGCGCCACCACCCCGGCCAGCCCGGTGAACAGGCCCAGCCAGCCGATCCGCCCCAGCCCTTCACTGCGTCCAGTGATCAGGGCCACGGTAGCCCCGACCAGCGGGATCGCAGCCAGCAGCAGACCGGTGGTGGAACTGGGCAGGGTCTGCTCGGCGTGGTTGAGGAACAGCCAGGGAACGGCGATCTCGGTCAGCGCGAACATCAGCAGGGGGCGCCAGCGGCGCAGCACCGGCATCACCGCGCCCTGGTAGAGCGCGATCGGCAGCAACATGGCGCTGGCCAGCGCCGTGCGGATCAGCACCAGCGCCGATGGGGACAGCTCGCCCACCGACACCTTGATCAGCAGATACGGGATGCCCCAGGCGATACCCAGGGCGATGAAGAGGATGGTGGCCCGGCGACTCATGTCTGCCATGCTCCCCCGCCGAAATCCGTAAGTCCATCTAGATTTTCTTCACGGAAATGTTCAGTATGGCTACATGATTGAGGATGCTCTGGACCTGCGCCGGCTGCGGATCCTGCAGGAGGTGGATCGGCGCGGCACGGTGTCCGCGGCCGCCTGCGCCCTGCACCTGACTCCCTCAGCGGTGTCCCAGCAGCTGGCCGGCCTGGCTCGCGACCTGGGCGTTCCACTGATGGAACGGCAGGGCCGGGGAGTCCGGCTGACGGGCCAGGCCCAGGTGCTGCTGGAGCATGCCACCATCGTGGCCGATCAGCTGGCCCGGGCCCGGGCCGACCTGTCCGCCTGGTCGGCCGGTGAACTGGGCCCGGTCCGGGTGAAGTCGTTGTCCACCGGCATCTCGGCCGTGGTGGCGCCCGCCTTGGCCCGGCTGCGTGAAGCCAGCCCGGGCCTGGAGCTGCGGGTGATCGAGTCGGAGCCCCGGTTCAACTTCGAGCAGCTGGACTCCGGCGAGGTGGATGTCGTGGTCAGCGCGGACTACCGGGATGCCCCCCGGCACGGCGACCGGCGCTATCACCGGGTCGATCTGCTCACCGACCAGCTGGATGCGGTGCTCCCGGCCGGACATGAACTGCTGGACGACGAGACACTGCGCGACGGCATCCGGCTGAGCCGGCTGGCCGGCCAGCCGTGGGTCGATGCCCGGCAGGACGAGCCGTGCTCGCAGATCACCGCGGCGGTCTGCGCCTCGGCCGGCTTCACCGCGGATGTGCGGCATCAGTGCCAGGAGTGGGACGCCGTGGCCGCCCTGGTCGCGGCCGGGGCGTCCCAC